>CAYZNA010000039.1:0-16156 GCA_964478665.1 uncultured Anaerolineales bacterium | reverse complement strand
CGTAGGGGGCGCATCCCCATGCGCCCCGGATTATTGAGGAGATACCTGGCTGACGTGCTGGTGATTTCGCCGGAGGTTGCCGTGGCGCTGGCGCGCGGGGCGCCAGTGGTGGGGCTGGAATCCACGGTGATTACCCACGGGCTGCCCCGGCCGCAGAATCTGGAGCTGGCCCGGACGCTGGAGGCCACGGTGCGGGCGGCGGGCGCGGTCCCGGCCACGGTGGCGCTGCTGGGCGGGAAGGTCAGGGTGGGGTTGAGCGAGGCGGAGCTGCAGCGGCTGGCGAACGCCGAGGGCGCGCTGAAAATCAGCCGGCGCGATTTTGGCCCGGCCATCGCGCGCGGGGCGGACGGCGGGACCACGGTAGCCGCGACCATGCTGGCCTGCCACCGGGCCGGGGTGGGGGTGTTTGCCACCGGAGGGATTGGGGGGGTGCATCGGGGCGGGCCGCCGGAGACGACGGCCCCCACGTGGGACATTTCGGCTGATTTGCCGGAGCTGGCGCGGACGCCGGTGGTGGTGGTGTGCGCCGGGGCCAAGGCCATTCTCGACTTGCCGGCCACGCTGGAGTGGCTGGAGACCCACGGGGTGCCGGTGATCGGGTACGGCGTGGACGAGTTCCCGGCCTTTTATTCGCGGGAGAGCGGGCTGGAGGTGAGCGCGCGGGTGGACTCCCCGGCGGAGGCCGCGGCTGCCGTGCGGGCGCAGCGGGCGCTGGGGCTGACGGGCGGCGTGCTGGTGGCCGTGCCCTGCCCGGCGGAGGCCGCCCTGCCGCCGGCCGAGGCCGGGGCGGCGATTGAGACCGCGCTGGCGCAGGCCGCGGCCCAGGGGGTGCGCGGTAAGGCGGTCACCCCGTTCTTGCTGGCGCGGGTGGCCGAGCTGACCGGGGGGCGCAGCCTGCTGGCCAACCTGGCGTTGCTGGAGAACAATGCCCGCGTGGCGGCGGAGATCGCGGCGGCGCTGGCCGAGGGGCCGCGCGTGCGGCGCGTTTGATGCGCAATTAGGGCTGCGTACTGTAGTTTGGTTGTGCTCTCGTTAGCAGTGGATTGATGCAATAGGCTGGCAGATAAAAACGCCCCCGCTCGGTCCCGGGAGCGCTTCGGCGTGTCAGGTTTGATACCTCATTCGGCCAGGCAGCCGTGTTCGCGTAGATATTGTGCCATGCGCGGGACAAAGCGCCGCGCCGCTTCTAGCGACACGCGGACATACTCTTCGGTGATCTCGGCGCTCCAGTCGTAGTCGCTCACATCCCGGCGTCGCATCGCCTCTTCATAGTCGTCGCTATACGATTTCTCAATTTCGCCCATTTTGACGAACTTCTCGCGGAAGAGAGCGATCACGCCTGAGTGTTTGCTTCGCTGCAATCCCTGTGTGGCAAGCATCGCGTTCGCGGCGTAGAAAATCGCATAGTAGGCGCGGTTGGCGACTACGTGATAGTGGCCGGACTGCATATTGGCTTCGGCGTCTCTCAGCGCCTCGCGGGCATTTTCCATGTATCCGACTACATCTGGACGGTGGTCAGGCATACGGCTCTCCTCCTCCGGCGAAGACGTCACCAGCGCATCGGGCAGACGGGGGGAACGCAACAGCAGGCGGCCGTCGCGCTGGGCGTTTTGCCAGAAGGCCGCCCGCCGCCGGGCGAAGTCGGCCCAGCGTTCGCGGTCGAAGCACAGCGTGTTCAGTTCTACGTCGTGCTTCACCCCCAGCCTGGACTCCAGCCGGATCACGCGATCCATGATCTCCTTCGGCTGGCCGTCGGTAACCAGCAGAAAATCAATATCCGAGTCCGGCGCGGCATCCCCGCGAGCCCTGGAGCCGAACAGCGCCAGCAGAAGCACCTGCCCGTTCACCTCTCGGCGCAGGGCGTTGACGAATGCCTGGACGGCTTGCCGCTCGTTTGGCTTCAGTTGATCAAGGTTGGGCGGGGTCATGCGTTGCTCTTTGCAAAGTATAACGCGGCTCTGGCACGCGGGCAACATGAACCCGGAGACAAACCGGTGAAACGCCTTGAACGCGGCGCGTTTGATCGCAGGGTCAGGGGACGGCGGTGGGGGTGCTGGTGATGGGGGCGCCGGTGACGGTGAAACGCCCGCTGGTCTTGAACTGCTGGCCGACGAAGATCTGCACCTCGTATTCGCCGGGCTGCCATTCGCCGTTGACCGGGCCATCCACCGGGCCGGTGTAGCCGTTGCCGCCGGGGCGGTCGGCTTCGGTCCAC
Source organism: uncultured Anaerolineales bacterium (assembly GCA_964478665.1). Lineage (GTDB taxonomy): Bacteria > Chloroflexota > Anaerolineae > Anaerolineales > CAYZNA01 > CAYZNA01. The sequence continues at coordinate 13,941 of CAYZNA010000039.1, read as the reverse complement.
GGGCGGGTCTCGTAGAAAACCAGCGTGCCGCTGAAGTAGCACAGCGCCGACCACTGCACGCCGGGGGTCATTTTGTCGTAGCTGAACTGCCCGAACAGGTTGCCAACCGGGTTTTCGAAAGTGGTGGCAGGGTTAACCGGCAGGTTGGCCCGATCCAGTTTGCCGGCGAACAGGATGGGACTGAAGGCCGCCTCCGGGTTGGGCGTGACGCTGGCGCTGAACAGCGATAGCACCGCCCGGTCAAGGGTGGGGGTGGCGGTCGGCTCCGGGGTGCCGGTGTCGGTGGGGGTGGGGGTAATGGTGGGGGTGGGGGTAATGGTGGGGGTCAGGGTGATGGTGGGGGTGGGGGTAATGGTGGGGGTGGGGGTAATGGTGGGGGTCAGGGTAGCAGTCGGGGAGGGGGTAAAAGTCGGGGTCGGGGTGTAAAATCGGTAGTAGGTTTGCGCGCCCAGGCCGCGGATCAGGCCGGCGCAGATCCCGAAGACGGCGGCAAGGATGATCAGACGCCAGGCGCGGTTGACCGATTGGCGCCGGAGCATGAAGAAGGGCAGGCGGCGGGCCTGGCCCAGCAGCCCCATAGCTCTGAGCAGAGCGATGATGACGCCCAGCAGCGACAGGGCGGCGGCGAGGCCAACGTAGCCCTCGATTGAAATTCCAGACGGTAGCACCAGTTCCTCCGCGCGACGGCCACGCTCCCGCCTGCACATTGCCGCAGGCGGCGGGATTATAGCACGCGGCTGGCGGTTTGTTGCGTGGCGCCTGGGGCTGTGCTAGAATGTTCCTCGCCGCCGGCCGGCGGTGGAACCCCTGGAGGCGATGCGCATGGTCGAAGTGACGATTGATAGCATCCGGGTGAGCTTGATGTCGCAGCACCGGGTGGTGATTCTGAAGGATGTCGACTCGAACCGGTATTTGCCGATCTGGATCGGGCCGTGCGAGGCCGACGCGATTACGGTCAGCCTGCAGGAAGTGGAAGTGGCCCGGCCGTTGACGCACGACCTGTTGAAGAACGTGCTGGACCAGATGGGTGGGTCCGTGGTCGAAGTTCAGGTGCACGACCTGCGGGACGATGTGTTTTTTGCCCGTCTGATTGTGCGCGTGAACAGCAAGTTGATGGAGATCGACTCGCGGCCTTCCGATGCACTGGCGCTGGCCGTGCGGGCGAACGTCACGGTGTATGTGGCGGAGAAGGTGATGGAGCTGGCTTCGGTAGTGCCGGACGAGGAGCTGGAAACCGAGCCGAGCGACGTTTCAGACGAGCGGCTGTCGGTGTTCAAGGATTTTGTCGACTCGTTGGACCTGGATGTTCTGGGGGCGAGCGACGAGGAACCCGACAACGACGATTGACCCCGGCCCTGCCGGCGTGGTGTGATCCGCTGCGCGTGGCCCCGTTGGGGCGAGTCTGGCCTGCCCCCGGACCGCCCCGTTTTTGTCCCTGCCGCACAACCCCATAGTGATTTCTGCGCCCTCTGCCCCGGCGCCCGGCCGGCAGAGTGGCCCCCTCCCGTCAATGGCCGACCTTCCTGAGTTTCCTCCTGCTCTTCCCCCCGAGTTTCTGCCCGATGAGATGCCGGAGCCACCCGACGAGGCCTCGTCTGGCGGCGATTACGCCGGCGGGCCGCGTATGGCGCCGCACAATCTGGAGGCAGAGGAGGCCGTGCTGGGTTCGATTCTGATCAACCCGGAGGCCTATTTTGACGTTGCTCAGTTCTTGAAGGCCGAGGACTTTTACCTCCACAAAAACGGCTGGATCTGGGAGGCGTTTGTGGCGCTGAACGATCAGCGCATCCCGGTGGATTTTCTGACCGTGCAGGAGGAGCTGGAGCGCCATCACCGGCTGGCGGAGGCCGGCGGGCCGGCGTATCTCACGGCGCTGATTAACAACGTGCCCACCTCGCTGCACGCTGAGGCCTACGGGCGGATTGTGGAGCAGGCCTCTATCCGGCGCAAGCTGTTGGCTGCCGCCAACGACATTGCGAAGCTGGCCTACCAGCAGGCCACCGACATCAGCGAGGTGATGGACCGGGCCGAGCAGGCGGTTTTCGGCGTGAGCGAGCGCCGTTTGACTACCGAGCTGCAGCCGATCAAGCAGGTGATCAGCGCGTATTACGACCGGGTGGATTACCTTGCCCGTCACAAAGACGAGCGCATGGGCGTGCCGACCGGGTTCATTGACCTGGACCGGTTGCTGGGGGGGCTGCAGAAATCGGATCTGCTGATCATCGCCGGGCGGCCGGGCACCGGCAAGTGTGTTACCGCAGATACACACATCGCAAACCCCCGGAGCGGTGAGTTATTTACGGTTGAGGAATTGGTGCGGAGCCAAAAGGCCCATCTCCTGACTTTATCGGATCGGCTTAAACTGGAGCCAACGGAAGCGACCAACTTTGTAGATGATGGGCTTAAGCCGGTTTACCGGGTGAGAACAGCCCTGGGGCGAGAAATTAAGGTCACACTTTCGCATCCCTTTCTGACGATCGATGGTTGGCGTTCCCTGGGCGATCTGGCGATTGGCGATCGCTTAGCTGTTCCCCGCGTGATCCCGATCTTTGGGAACGATGACCAGCCCGAGCACAAAGTAAAAATCCTGGCGTACCTGCTGGCAGATGGCAATATGACCGGCATGAGCCCGCGCTTCACGAACAGCGATCCGCGCCTGAGAGACGATTTCGCGGCTGCCGCTTTGATTTTTCCGGGAGTTAAAGTCCGTTTGAGCGATATGCACGGGCAGCGGACTCCCACCGTCTACATCACAAGTGATCTGGACCTTGTCAAAGCCGGGCGCAAAGCGTTTGCTCATCAGTTAACCCAAGCCATGCAGCGCAATGGCTTGCCTGAGCAGAAACTGGCAGAGGCTCTGGGTGTTTCACCCGCTCTGGTAGCCCAATGGGAGGCCGGTAAATGTGCGCCTTCCAGCCAGACTTTTACACAGCTATATCGTTTGCTTGGAGTTTCTGCTGAACAACTTGCATGTGATGGGCTGGCTGCGATGAGTTGGAAAGGCCCGAATAGTCTCCGGATGTGGCTTCAAGAGGTGGGCGTATGGGGTAAAGCGGCTGCCGAGAAAGATATTCCCGCCTGTGTATACCGGCTTACCCGCCAGAAACTGGCTCTGTTCCTAAACCGCCTGTTTGCCTGCGATGGCAGCATTTATATTCACCGGGGGAGACAAGCCATCATCTCTTATGCTACGAGCTCGCCTAAACTTGCCCGCTCGGTGCAGCATTTGCTTCTCAGGTTCGGTATCGTCGCCAGGCTTCGCTATCGCCAGGTAAAGTACCAGGATTCGCGCCGAGACGCGTATGAATTGCTAATCATCGGCGCGACAAACATCCTTTCTTTTATCGAGCAGATTGACGCATTTGGTAAAGAGCAGGCCATCAACAAGGTTCGGGAACAGATCGCAAAGACGGTCCCTAACCCAAATCGAGATGTCATCCCCGTGGAAGTTTGGGCCTCCATCGAGCAGATCAAAGGAGAACGCACCTGGCGAAGTGTTTATGATGAAATGGGTTTACCGGCCAAATCCAACGTTCACGTCGGGAAGCGCGCTCCGAGTCGCCAGAGGCTGCTTGCTATCGGTCAGGCGTTTGATTCGGATCAGTTGATCAACCTGGCGCAAAGTGATGTTTATTGGGATCAAATTATCAGCATTGAATACCTGGGTGAGCGCCAGGTTTACGATCTGACCGTGCCTGGCACGCACAATTTTGTGGCCGATGACATGATTGTCCATAACACTGCATTTATGTTGTCTGCTGCCAGGCACGCCGCCCAGGTTCACAAGAAACACGTTGCCATCTTCTCGCTGGAGATGGCCAACGAGCAACTGGTGCAACGGCTGGTGTCGCAGGAGACCGAGATCAACTCGCAGCGGTTGCGGCTGGGGGAGCTTGGCGACGACGAATGGCCGTTCTTCACCCAGGCGGTGGGGGTGCTGGGCGAGGCGCCCATCTTCCTCGACGACACACCCGGCATTACACCGATGCAACTGCGCACCAAGTGCCGCCGGCTGCACGCCGAGTTTGGCGTAGACCTGATTATTGTGGACTACCTGCAACTGATGTCCGGTGGCCTGCGCGCCGAGAACCGCCAACAAGAGGTCTCGATGATCTCGCGCAACCTGAAGAACCTGGCCCGCGAGCTTAAGGTGCCAATCCTGGCCGGTTCGCAGCTCTCGCGCGAGCTGGAGAAGCGCGCGGAGAAACGCCCGCAGCTTTCCGATTTGAGGGAATCCGGGAGTCTTGAGCAAGACGCCGATATCGTGATGTTCATCTACCGCGAAGAGATGTACGACCAGGACACCGTAAACAAAAACGTGGCCGAAATCATCGTAGCCAAACACCGCAACGGCCCCACCGACAGCGTGAAGCTGGTCTTCCGTGATAAACTGGCCAAGTTCGAGAACGCGGCCACCCGGCGAGTCTCGGCGTAGGAGCACAGATGAAAGGCTTCAGCGGTTTCCCCGAAGGCGAGACGCACATCACGCCGATCCCGGCCGCGTTTTTCAGCGAGTTGCTGCCGGTGATCGAGCACCTGCCGGAACTGAAGGTTACGCTGTACGCCTTCTGGAGCCTGCACCGCAAGGAGGGGCAACTGCGCTTTCTGACCCGCGCCGACTTTGCCGGGGACGAGCTGTTTATGCGCGGGCTGGCGGCCCTTCCCGGTGGGGCGCAGGCCGCGCTGGATGACGCGCTGGAGCGCGCTGCCGCGCGCGGGACCCTGCTGCAAGTTACGGTGGAGAGTTCAGAGGGCGGCCAGGCCTACTACTTTCTGAATACCCCGCGCGGCCGGGCCGCGGTGGAGGGCCTGACGCGCGGCGCCTGGCGCCCCGGCGGGGAGCCGGACGCCCCGGTGCAATTGACGGCCGAGCGCCCCAACGCCTTTGTGTTGTACGAGCAAAATATTGGCCCACTCACGCCCATGGTGGCCGAGGTGCTGCGCGATATAGAAGAAACCTACCCGGCCGCGTGGATCGAGGACGCGATTCGCATCGCGGTGGAGAATAACGCGCGCCGGCTGGCCTACGTGCGGGCAATTCTGGATGGCTGGCGCACGCGAGGGAGAGATGAACGAGAGCATCGCGGAGACACTCAAGAAGCTCGACGCCGCTACGCTGAGGGTGAGTTCGCCGACTACCTCAAGAAGTGAGGCCCCGCGCGCGGCAGCAGCCGGCCGCCGGCATGATCTGCCCGGCGACCCGCAGTGCGAGTTCTGCGGCGGGGTGGGCTATTTGCGCGAGGACCTCCCGCCGGGCCACCCCCACTTCGGCGAGCTGCAGATCTGCGTTTGCCGCCAGGCAAACGTGCGGGCGCAAATGCGCGAGCGCCTGTTCAGCTTGAGCAATCTTGACCAACTGCAGAAGCTGACCTTTGAAACCTTCGAGCCGCGCGGGCGAATCGGGCTGGGGCAGCAGCAGCAGGCCTCGCTGGAGGTGGCGACCAACCAGGCGCGCAACTTTGCCGGCAACCTGCAGGGGTGGCTTCTGTTGCAGGGCGGCTACGGCTGCGGCAAGACCCATCTGGCGGCGGCCATCGCCAACTTTGCCAGCGAGATGGGCGTGCCCTGCCTGTTTATCACCGTGCCCGATCTGCTGGACAGCCTGCGCTCTGCCTATGGCGCTCAGGACGTGACCTTTGAGGAGCGTTTCGAGGAGATCCGGCGCTGCCCGCTGCTGGTGTTGGACGACTTTGGCACGCAAAACGCTACCGAGTGGGCGCAGGAGAAGCTGTTCCAGATTCTCAACTATCGCTACATCAACCGCCTGCCGCTGGTGGTCACCACCAACCTGGCGCTGGAGGAGATCGAGGGCCGCATGCGCTACCGGCTGGAGGCTCCGGCGCTGGTGACGCAGGTGAGCATCGTTGCCTCGGACTATCGCCGCCCGACGGACGACCCCGGCCACCCAGAGCTGTCCTCGCTGCTCCTGCACGCCGCCCAGACCTTTGGCACCTTCAGCCTGCGCAAAGGGGAAAACCTGCCGGCGGAAGATGTGCGCTCGCTGGAAAATGCCTTCCGCGCCGCGCAGGAATTTGCCGAGGAGCCGGCCGGCTGGCTGGTCTTCAGCGGGCCGTTTGGCTGCGGGAAGACCCATCTGGGGGCGGCCATTGCCAACTACCGCAGCAGCCAGGGGCACCCGACCCTGTTTGTGGTCGTGCCCGATCTGCTGGATCACCTGCGGGCGACCTTCAACCCCGGCTCCAACGTCACCTACGACCGCCGCTTTGAGGAAGTGCGCAGCACGCGCCTGCTGGTGCTGGACGACCTGGGCACGCAAAGCACCACGCCCTGGGCAAAAGAGAAGCTGTATCAGCTTTTCAACTTCCGCTATAACGCCCGCCTGCCCACCGTGATTACCACCGCCGACACCCTGGACGAAATTGACCCGCGCCTGCGCGAGCGCCTGCTGGACAAGCGCCTGTGCAGCATCCTCCCCATCACTGTGCCGGGCTATCGCTGCGGCGGAGCGCCGCGCAAACGGTCCACCGCGCGCAAACGCTGACGGGCGCGGCCAGTCACCACTCAGGCCAGAGCACCCGCGGGAAAGTTTCCGGAGATTTTATTAATCGGTTCCCGGGGGAGTGGCGGGCGCGCCAGCGGCCACCACCCGGTTCTTGCCGTCGCGCTTGGCAGCCAGCGCGGCATTGTCAGCGCCCAACAGCAGTTGCTCTGCTGTAGCGCCATCCTCGGGGAAGGCGGCCACGCCCAGGCTCAGGGTGTAGCCCGGCAGCGAGGAACCAGGCGAATGGCCTCCCTGCCAGCCGGCGAGTCTGCGCGGCGCGCCGGCCTGGGCCGCGACCCGGATGCGCTCGGCGAGGGCCGCGGCGCCTGCCTTGCCAGTGTGCGGCAACACAAGCACAAATTCCTCGCCGCCATAACGCGCGGCCACGTCGGGGTCGCGCACACTGGCCTGCAGCAGGCGGGCAACCGCCTTCAGACGCTCGTCCCCGGCAGGGTGCCCCCAGGTGTCGTTGTAGAGCTTGAAGTCGTCCACGTCGGCGAAGATCAGCGAGAGAGGGTGTCCATAGCGCGCGGCGCGGGCTACCTCGGTGTGGAACAGGGCGTCAAAAGCGCGCCGGTTGGCCAGCCCGGTCAGGGCGTCGGTAACGGCCAACTGCTGCACCTCGGCGTGCAGCCGCGCGTGATCAATGGCGACCGCGGCGGTGTTGGCGAAGGCCTCCAGCAGGCGCAGGTCGTCCGGGTCGAAGGCCGCCCGCACGGTGGCGTCCAGCGAGATCACCCCCAGGCCTTGCCCGTCGTGCAGCAGCAACGGCGCCACAATCGCCGAGAATATCTCACGAATCTCCTCAATTTCACCTTCGTAACAGATGGCCGGATCGGCGCGGGCGTCGTTGATCTGCAGCGGGCGCTTCTCGCGCATGGCCTGCGCCGAGTAGCCCCGGCTGGTGGGAAAGCTGGAGGTGCGCACGCGCGGGTCATCGTAACCGATGATCGCCCGGCACTCCAGCAACCCGCTCTCCGGGTTCAGCAGCAGGATGGTGCCCTTGTGCGCGGCAGGGATAGCGGCAAGCGCGGCGGTCAGTACGTTGAGCAGCAACGACTCAAGTTCCAGCGTGCTCAACAGGGCGCCGCTGGCAGTCAACAGAGCGTCCAGTTCGCGGGCGCGCTGGCGTTCGGCAGCGTGCAGGCTGACGTTTTCCAGCGCCACGGCCGCCTGGGCGGCCAGGCTCTGCCCCAATTGCACCTCAGCATCGGAGAAGGCCGGCTGGCTGGAATCCCGGAAGGCAGATATCAGCCCGAACACGCTCTGCTGGCCGGCCCCCGATTGCTCCACTCGGGGGCCGGCCAGCGGCAGGATGAGCAAATGTTGGAAGCCATTCTCTTTTAGCAGGGCCTGCTCGGCCGGGTCGGCGCGGGGGTCATCGGCGCGCACCACCAGCGGCTGGCGGGTTTCCAGCACCGCCCGGCTGGCCGGGAGGCCGGACAGGGCGCAGGCCTCACCCGGCAGGCGGATCGGGCCGCGGCCGGTGGTGAGGTCATAGTCCAGCAGGGTGATCAGGCTGTCAGCGGCCTGGTCCCGGCGACAGACAAGGCAGTGGAGTACGTTGAGCGCCCGGACAATGTGACGCGCAATGGCTTGCAGCGTGCCGGCCTCATCCAGCCCGGCGCTGAAATCGCGGGCAGCGGCAAACAGCAGGCGCTGCTCCTGGGCGTGGTGGCGGGCCTCGGCCAGCAGGCGGGTGTTTTGCACTGCAACCGCCGCGTGAGCGCCGAACTGGGTGAGTAGCTCAAGGTGGGCCTGAGTGAAACGGTGCGGTTCATCGTGCAGCACGTGGATCACGCCGGTCACCTGACCCTGCCACGTCATGGGCACGCTGAGCACCGCGCGGAGGGGCTGCTCTTCTGTGTAGACCCCGGCGCGGCCCGACCAGGTGCGGTAATCGTCTACAATCAGGGGTCTACCGCTCAGGGCCACCCTGCCGGCCGCGTCCTCGCCGTAGCGCAGCACCACGCCCCGGTAGTCGCGCGGTGTGTGGTGGGAAACCACGCAGCGCACCTGGCGCTGCTCCGGCTCGCACAGGTACAGGCCGCCCCCGCTGGCATTCAGCAGGCGAACGGCGCGCTCAACGACGGCTTCCAACAGTTCGGGCAGCTCGTGCGGCAGGCTGAGGTCCACCGCGCTGGCGTACAGCGCGGCCAGCATCCCGGCTCGTTCCTTGCTGCTCTGGTACAGGCGGGCGTTCTCAATGGCTGTGGCCGCGTGGCTGGCAAAGGCGAAGGCGATCTCGGCGTCGGCCTCCGCGTACACTTCCGGGCTGCGGCTATCCACGGTCAGCACGCCGATGATCTCTTCCTTCGAGATCAGCGGGACGCCCATCCAGCCGCGCACGTAGCCGGTGCTGGCCCAACCGAAGAAGCGCGGGTCGCTGCCGGCGTCCGCCAGGACCAGCGGCCGGCGGGTGCGCTGCATTTGCGCAAAGAGCGCGTCTTCTTCCGTGGAAACACGCAGGGCCGAGATGGCCGCCGGATCGGGGAAGCCGCGCCCGGCGGCCACGCGGTAGGTTCCGGCCTCCACCAGCAGCACCGCGGCGCTGTCGTAGGGCACAAACTGCGCCAGCCCGGCCAGCAACTGATCCAGAATCTGGGGCAGCTCCAGGGTGGAGTTCAGGGCGCGGGTGGCCTGCAGCAGGGCCTCGGCCAGGCGGCGCTGCCGCTGTTCAGCTTCCACCAGCCGCGCTCTGGCCAGCGCCAGGGCTACCTGCCCGGCGGCGTGTTCACAAATGGCGATCTCCGCCGCGGTAAAGTGATGGGGTTGATCGAAGCCGACCAGCGCCGCCCCCAGCTTTTGCTTTCCGGCAACCAGCGGCAGGCCCAGCAGCGACCGGGTGGGGAACTGCGCGGCGATGCGCGGGCTGAGATGAGGGGAGTTGAACACGTCCTCGGCGATCAGGGGGTGGCCGGCGCGCAGGACTGATTCGGTCATGGTAATTTCGCCCGGCTCAACAGGGGTTGTGCGATAGCTCTCGTGCAGGGCGCCGTAGGCCGCGGCCGGAATCGTTCTGCCGTGTTCCTCGTCCCACTCGGTGATGTAGCAGCCGTCGGCGGAGATCAGCGCCCCCAGCCGGTCGGCCAGCATCTGCAGCATTTGCTGTGTATCGGCACGTTCCAGCGCGGCGCCGGTGCGGGCGTTGAGCAGCGCAATCTGCTGGGCGCGGTAGACAGTTTCCTCGAACAGGCGGGCGTTCTGGATGGCAATAGCCGCCTGGGCGCCCAGCAGTTCGGCCGCGGCCGCATCGTGCTGGTCAAAGCGCTGCGGGTCGCGCGTATCCACAAGGACCAGTGCGCCCAGCGGCCGCTCCCCGGTGAGAATGGGCGCTGCCAGCAACGCCTGCGTGCCCATAGCCTTCTTTAGCGGCAGCACTCCATCCATCGCGCGCTGCATGTCATGGGCCAGAACGGAGTGGCGCTCGCGCATCGCGCGGGCGCAGATGGACGATGGATGCTCGCGCGACAGGGTCTGGTCCATAACTACCCTGACCTGCGGGCCGTGCACGGCTGCCGGCCGCAGGCTGCGCCCCTGCTCGTCCAGCAGCCAGACTTCAACCTGATCCACTTCCAGGGCGGCGGCGGTTTCGCGGCACAGGGTGTGCAGCACAGTGACCAGGTTGAGCGAGGCGGTGGCTGCTGCGCCCACCCGCCGCAGGGCCAGCGCCAGCCGCTCGCGCGCGCGCAGTTCTGCCAGCAGGTCGCCGGTCTGGAGCGCCGTTGCCAGCAGGTCGGCCAAGATCTCCAGCGCGTGCACATCGCCGGCGTTGAAGGCGTCCCGCTGTTCGCTCTCCACGTTCAGCACGCCAATGACCGCCTCGCCCCGGCGCAGGGGTACAGTCAGTTCGGCAGCGATGCTCGCGCCAGGCAGGGGCACAAAATGCGCCACGGTGGTGATGTCGTTGGCCAGCAGGGTGCGGCCGGTCTGGCCCACCCGGCCGACAATTCCGTACCCGAGCGGGACGCGCTCGATCGGCGGCAGCAGGTGGTCGAATTTGCCCCGGGCGGCGCGCCGGACCAATTCCTGGCCATCGAGCAGAAACAGCGAAGCGTGCTCAAAGCCGGCCTCGTACAGGCGCTGCACCACCGCATCCATCACGGTCTGCGGGTCGCCCGCGCCAATCAAGGAACTGGCGATGTCGGCAATCAGACGTATCGGCCCGGCGTGCTCCTGCGTCATAGGGGGCAGCCCGGGTGGCGGCGCGTTGCCAGAAAAAGTGAAGGGTTCGCGTGGTTCCATCGGTGGTGTACGTCGTATTATAGGCCGCGCGTACCATTTGCGCCATTGACGGCACATGCCCCGCGGGCAACTGCACCCCCCCGCCCCTGCGTGCACGCCGAATCGCTGAGTGGGGCCGGCCCCCGATACCCCCAATCGGGGGCCGGCCAATCGGGACCGGAAAGCGTGGTAAGATTGGTTGCCCGGCGGGGGCCCAACCAGGGAGCGCCCGGCGGAATCCTGTCACTCTGGAGGACAAGCGATGATGACCGTGACCGAGGCCGCCGACCCGGAGCATCTTGCCACCCCGCTGCCAGAGGGGCCGGCGCTGCCGCGCCGGATTCGACGGCTGTGGGAGCTGGCCTATAACCTGTGGTGGACGTGGCACCCTGAAGCGCAGGGCGTGTTTCGCAACATCCACCGGGACCTGTGGGAGGAGGTCTACCACAACCCGATAGAGTTTCTGCGGGCGATCAAGCGCCAGCAGCTCAACGCAGTGACGCACTACAAATACTATCTGGACCTGTACGACCGCGTGATGGCCGACTTTGACCGGTACATGACGGCCGAGGATACGTGGTTCAACTACAACTACCCGGAGAGGCGCAACGCCCCGATTGCCTACTTTTCCACCGAGTTCGGCCTGCACGAGTCCCTGCCCATCTACGCCGGCGGCCTGGGCATCCTGTCCGGCGATCACCTCAAAGAGGCCAGCGACCTCGGGCTGCCCTTCATGGGTGTGGGCTTCATCTACACCCTCGGGTACTTCACCCAGCATATCACCGAAGACGGCTGGCAGGAGGCCATTTACGACCGGCTGCAGTTCGAGAACCTGGCCGTGCTGCCGGTGCTGGCCGCCGATACCTGCGGCAATCGGGGGCTGGCCGCCGGTGGCAAGCCGGCCACCATCGAAATGATGCTGCCGGGGCGTCAGATCGAGGCCCGCATCTGGAAAATCCAGGTCGGACGCACGCCGTTGTACCTGCTGGATACCAACGTGGAGAGCAACTCGCCCGCCGACCGGGAGTTGACCGCCCGCCTGTACACCAGCGATCTGGAGAGCCGCATCTCGCAAGAGATGATTCTGGGCATTGGCGGGGTGCGGGCGCTGCGCATGCTGGGCTATAACCCGGCGGTCTGGCACATGAACGAGGGCCACTCGGCCTTCATGGCGCTGGAGCGCATCCGCGAGTTGGTGGCTGCCGGCCGCACGTTCGAGCAGGCTGAGGCCCGGGTGAAGAGCGGGACTATCTTCACCACCCACACCCCGGTCCCGGCCGGCAATGACGAGTTCCCCACGTGGCTGATTGAGAAGTACTTTTCCCACTACTGGGGTTGGCTGGGGCTGGAGCGCGATTCGCTGATTAATCTGGCGCGCCGCCAGTTTCCGTGGGGCGAGACCTTCTCCATGCCGGTGCTGGCGATCCGCATGTCGGAGCAGCGCAACGGCGTTTCGGAATTGCACGCGCAGATAGCGCGCAAGATGTGGCACTTCCTGTGGCCGGAGCGCTCGCAGGCCGCGGTGCCCATCACGCACGTTACCAACGGCATTCATACCGGCACGTGGCTGGCGCGGCGCATGAAGATCCTGTTCAATCGCTACATGGGGTCAGACTGGGAGCGGCGCCTGGACGATCCCGAAGTGTGGGAAAACGTGCTCACCATCCCGGATATGGAACTGTGGCGGGTGCGGCGGCATCTCAAGCGCAAGCTGGTGGCGTACATCCGCGACCGCGCCCGCGCGCAGTGGACCTACGATGGCATCCACCCGGTGCAGGTGATTGCCGCGGGCGTGCTACTGGATCCCTACGCCTTGACCATCGGCTTCGCCCGCCGCTTTGCCACGTATAAGCGCGCCGGGCTGGTGCTGCGCGACCTGGAGCGGTTGCTGGAGCTTACCAACCGGCCCAACCGCCCGGTGCAAATTATCTTTGCCGGGAAATCCCACCCGGCCGACGAGCCGGGCAAGCACCTGATCCAGCAGGTTTACCGCACGGTCAAACGCGCCGAGAACGGCGGGCGGCTGGTGTTTCTGGAAGATTACGATATGAACCTGGCCCGCTATCTGGTGCAGGGGGTGGACGTGTGGCTGAACACCCCGCGCCGCCCGCTGGAGGCCTCCGGCACCTCCGGCCAGAAGGCAGCGCTGAACGGCGTGCTGAACTTCAGCGTGCTGGATGGCTGGTGGCGGGAGGGTTTCAATGGCAGCAACGGCTGGGCCATCGGCGACGACCGCACCTATGACCGTGAAGAGGAGCAGGACGCCGCCGACGCTGAGAGTCTGTACACCACGCTGGAAAACAGCCTCATTCCGCTATATTATGAGGACCGCTCGGCTGACGACCTGCCGGTGGAATGGCTCGGACGCATGAAGGAATCCATCCGCACCCTGGCGCCCCGGTTCAGCACCCGGCGCATGGTCAAGGAGTACGCCGCCGATATGTATCTGCCGGCGATGAAAGGGAACGGCCTGTAATGCCCGACATCTCTTTGCTGCCGCCCCTGGCGGCGGCCCTGTTGATCTTTGGCCTGCGCGTGATTGACATGTCGCTGGACACCCTGCGCTTTCTGTTTGTGGTGCGCGGGCGCAAAGCCGTTGCATGGGTGCTGGGCTTCTTTCAGGCGGCGGTGTTCGTGCTGGCCATCACTTCGGTGCTCTCCAACCTGAAGAACCCGTGGAACCTTGTGGGCTACGCGGCGGGGTTTGCCACCGGGGTGGTGGTGGGCATGTGGATCGAGGAGCGGCTGGCCATCGGGCACACCCATCTGCGCATCATCAGCTCGTGGCGCGGGCCGGAACTGTCCGCCCGCCTGCGCGATCTGGGCCACGCGGTGACCGAGATCCCGGCGCGGGGCAAGGATGGCACGGTGAGCCTGCTGAACTGCAGCGTGCTGCGCAAAGATGTAGAGCGCGTGCAGCAACTGGTCAAAGAGGTAGACCCGCAGGCCTTCATCACCGCCCAGGACCTGCGGCCTCTGTGGCGCGGTTTCTGGCGCGCCTGAACTGCCGCGGAGGCCCGCTTGAGCATCTGGACAGGCGCGCTGTGGATCTTTTGCCGGCGCGGCTGCCCGCCAGACAAAAAAGCCCCGGCTCGCGCCATGCGGGCCGGGGCAGCTTTGAACCCCGGGGTCTGGGGGCGGAAGACGGTTTCAGACCCTGAGGGCCTGAAAAAGTATAACTTCCCGGTTTCAGACCCTAAGGGTCTCGAAGACCC
>CAYZNA010000038.1:9218-16464 GCA_964478665.1 uncultured Anaerolineales bacterium | reverse complement strand
CTGGTGAGTTCGGCGGCCGCGCTCTTCTTATCTTCCAGCCGTTCGCTCAGGGCAAGGGCCTGGCGTAGCAATTGCGCGCCCACTTGCAGGTTGCCCACCTTCAGATGTGAATTACCCAGGCCGCTCGTCATGTCGCGCTCGTCCTTGACATCGCCAAACTTGTGCGCGCACCGCAGGGCTTGCTGGAAGTAAGGGATGGACTGTTCGTAGTCTTTCCGCAGGCTGCAGGCGAGGCCGAGGTATCCGAGCATCTTGCCTTCTTGCCGCTCGTCTTTCAGTTGGCGGACTATCTCCAGCGCCTGCATTAGTCGTTTGATGCCGGCCTCAAAGTCGCCCAACATTACTTCGGTAACGCCCAGCAAGTGGAGAAATTCGGCCCGGCTGGCCGGGCTGTCATCCTGCTCGGCCAGCAGCAGGGCCTGCTGATAGTGGCTGATCGCCCGCTGCGTGTCGCCCGCTTCCGAGTAGATCTCGCCCAGGCGGGCGTGAGTGCGAGCGCAAGCGCCGCGCATCTCCGGCAAATCGCGGGCCGCGTCGAGTGACTGCTCGTACAGCTCAATCGCCTTATCCACCTCACCCTGGCTGTAGTGGATCGTCGCCAGATTGACGTAGATGCCGGCGATTGCCTCCCGGTTGCCAATCTCGTGGTTGAAGGCCAGCGCCTCCTGAAGGAGTCCCGCCGCCCGATCGGGCTGGCCCAATCCAATATAGGCCGCCGCGACGTTCGCCAGGCCAGTGCCTTGATTGCGCAAGTCGCCCAGTTCAGCGTAAATGGCGAGCGACTCGCGGTGCGCTTGCAGGCCCATCTGCGGGCGTTCGAGCTCGAGGTAGGCGAGGCCAATGCTGCGAAGCGCCTCGGCCTCGCCCACGCGGTTGCCCTCCAGCCGGCGCTTGCGAAGGATTTGCTCAAAGAAGACGAGCTTCTGCTCGGCTTCCTGCCTGGGGTCGCGTTTCGTCTTATTAGCCATACTGTGGGTGGCGTAACAGGAGTGGCCGGAACCGGATGATCCGCCGGCCCTGCGGGTCGGCGCTGACGGCAACCTCCTGTCCGGCGGGGAACAGCCGCCGAAACGAATCGGGGATGGCCTGTCTACCGGTTTCCCTCTCTCCCACTATTCCCTGTCTGCCAGCTCCGCCCCGCGCAGAGTGTTCTTGAGCAGCATGGCAATGGTCATCGGCCCCACGCCGCCCGGCACCGGGGTGATGGCGCCGGCCACTTCCTTCACCTCGTCAAAGTCCACATCGCCTACCAGGCGGTAGCCGGATTTCTTGCTGGCGTCCGGGACGCGGTTGATGCCCACGTCAATCACATAGGCGCCGGGCTTGACCCAATCGCCTTTGACCATCCGGGCGCGGCCCACGGCGGCGATCAGGATGTCGGCCTGGCGGCAGACGCCGGGCAGGTCGCGGGTGCGGGAGTGGCACACCGTGACGGTGGCGTTGCGGCCAATCAGCAGCATGGCCGCCGGCAGCCCGACGATGTTCGAGCGACCCAGCACCACCGCGTTGGCGCCCTCGAACTTTGCGCCGGAGCGTTCCAGCAGCTCCATGCAGCCGGCCGGGGTGCAGGGCACAAACAACGGCTCGCGGCCTTTCATTCCCAGGCGGCCAATGTTCACCGGGTGGAAACCGTCCACGTCCTTCTGCAGGCTGACGGCGTTCAGCACGCGCTCCTCGTCCAGCCCGGCCGGCAGCGGCAGTTGCACCAGAATGCCGTGCACGCGCGGGTCGGCGTTCAGTTGGGTCACCAGCGCCTCGGCCTCCGCCTGGGTGGTGGTAGCCGGCAACTCATAACCAAACGATTCGATGCCGGCCTCGGCGCAGGCCTTGCGCTTGGAGCGCACGTAGGTCTGCGAGGCGGGGTTGTCGCCGATCAGCACCGCGGCCAGGCCGGGCGCCGGCAGGCCGGCCGCGGCCCGCGCCTTCACGGCCTGAGCCACTTCCTCCCGCACGCGGGCGGCAATCCGGGTTCCATCAATCAAGGTGGCAGTCACGGATTCGTTCTCCTATGCTGAAAAGGATAGCCGGGAGCAGCTACTCAGCCACGGGCCGGAAGTGCCCGAAAAACGGGCGCGCGGTGGGCGTACGCCCGCCGCACACCCGTTTTTTGGGGCTTTTCCCGGCTGAGGCGATAAGCCTGAGTAACCACAGCCGGCGTAAGCTGACTGCTTACCCCGGCCATTGTAGCCAATGCCGGCCCGCGCGGCTATTGCCGACTGGCACACTTTGACCGGTGCTAAATGTCCAGATTGCGCACGTCGCGGGCATGGGTCTGGATGAACTTGCGTCGCGGCGGCACGGCGCTGCCCATCAGCATGTCAAAAGTGCGATCAGCTTCGGCGGCGTCTTCCACCGTGACCAGCAGCAGGAGGCGGTTGGCCGGGTCCATGGTCGTCTCCCACAATTGCTCGGGGTTCATCTCACCCAGGCCCTTGTAGCGCTGCAGCGTGGCTTTCTCGCCGTCTTTGCCCAGCTCGGACAGAACGCGGTCCTTCTCCGCGTCGCTGTACACGTACTGCGCCTTGCCTTTGTAGGCCACGCGATACAGCGGCGGCTGCGCGATGTACAGATGACCTTCGTCAATCAGCGGCTGCATGTAGCGGAAGAAGAAGGTGAGCAGCAGGGTACGGATATGGCTGCCATCCACGTCAGCATCGCTCATCAAAATCACGCGCCCGTAGCGCAGACCGGAGACGTCGAAGGTATCGCCCACGCCGGTGCCCAGGGCAGAGATCAGGGCTTTGACTTCGTTGTTGCTCAGTATCTTGTCCAGCCGGGCGCGCTCGGTGTTGAGGATCTTGCCGCGCAGGGGCAGAATAGCCTGAAAGTGCCGGTCGCGCCCTTGTTTGGCGCTGTTGTGGACGAACACGCCGCTGGCTAACGCGAAGTTGTGCGTGCGCGGAACTTCAATGTCATAGACCTCCACGCGCTCAACCAAAGGTTCGACTGACACGACGGAGTGATTGTGGTTAGCGACTGCTTCATAAGCTTTTTGCGTATCGCCGCCAAAGTAGCGTTCACAGAACGAGTCAAAACGCAGCAACGATTTGTCGCGCGTTTGCAAGCGGTGATCATGATAGGCTTCAAGATCGATCTGCCCCGATGCAGTGTTGCTTTCGTAAAACTCGCGCCACTTCGCCGTCATATACTCTTTGTACCCTTC
This sequence comes from uncultured Anaerolineales bacterium, assembly GCA_964478665.1. Taxonomy (GTDB): domain Bacteria; phylum Chloroflexota; class Anaerolineae; order Anaerolineales; family CAYZNA01; genus CAYZNA01. The sequence goes on along the minus strand of CAYZNA010000038.1, from coordinate 13,301 downwards.
GTCTGCCCACTGCGCCTTAGCGTTGTCGGACAGTATCTGACGTGTTTCAGGTTGTTTCATCCGCTCGCTCATCTTGGAGCGAAATCCGACACTCTGTTTGAGAGCGCGCAACTTTTCAAAAACGTCGGGGCGGTGCAGGGTTTGGGAAACGTGCGCGCGGTGCAGAGCCAAATGTTCTTCCGAGGGAAGACGGCGGATATTCGAGGGGTTATTGTTGAGTTTGTTGAAATCAATGTGATGGCAGTGATCGCCATCGAGTTCGGAATATTCGCCCTGCCAACGGTTGTACCAATCCGCCAGAACATGCGTGAACAACCAGGTCTCTGAGCGCGGATCCCACGACATTTCGTAGCCGTCAATCGTGATCCCGGGTTCGTTGACATCGGAGAGTCTGCGATACAGCGGCATCACCGAGTCATCGGGTTGCAGCTCAACGGCGGGTTTGTAAGAGCCGTCACGCAGCATGAAGCGGTGATCGGGCGTGCAGATAACGGACTCGCCGTTATCCAGCGTCACTTTGACCACTTCGGCATTTCGCTTCGTCCTGCGCGCATTGACGGCGCGCTCCAAACCGATGCGACCATCGTCGCGAATCGTGTAACAGAAATGCTCTTTGCCCTCGGCCTGCTCGGCGGCCACATCCTTAAAACTGAGCGAGCGGCCATCTGCCAGAGCAATAAGCGTATCGCCGTCAAAACATCCGCCGGCGCTGTCGCCCTCCACGATATATAGCTCGCACTTTTCCGGTTCGCGCTCGGAGCAATCGGCCAGCTTGCCGGGCAGGGTCAGGCTCTCCAGCGCACTCTTGCGAATGACCAGATCGCGGGCCTTCCGGGCGGCGTCGCGGGCGCGGGCCGAGGTCAGGCACTTGTCCACAATGGCGCGCGCCTCGCGCGGGTTCTCCTCCAGATAGGCGCCGAAGGCCTCCGCCAACACCTGCTGGACCGCGGTCTGCACTTCCGGGTTCATCAGCTTGACTTTGGTCTGGCTCTCGAACTGCGGGTCGCGGTGCTTGATGCTGACGATGCCGGTCAGTCCCTCGCGGGTATCCTCGCCGGAGAAGTTGGGGTCGTTGTCTTTCAGCAGCCCGCTCTTGCGGGCATGATCGTTGACGGTGCGGGTCATGGCCGAGCGCAGGCCGGTCATGTGCGTGCCGCCGTCCACCGTGTTGATGGTATTGGCAAAGGAGTAGAGCGAATCGTTGTAGGCGTCGGTATACTGCACTGCCACCTCAATGCCGATCCCATCCACTTCTTTCTCGGCGTGCACCACCGGGTGCAGCATCTGCCGGTTGCGGTTGAGGTAGCGCACAAACGAAGTAATGCCGCCCTCGAAATAGAAGTTCATCTCCCGGTTGGCGCGCTCGTCGCAAAAATGGATAGTCACGCCGCGGGTGACGAAGGCCATCTCGCGGAAGCGTTGCACCAGGGTTTCGAACTTGAAGTCTATCTCTTCCTTGAATATCTCCTTGTCGAACTTGAACGTGACCTGCGTGCCGGTCTCCTCCGGTGGGCAGGCGCCGATCACTTTTACTGCCTCTTGCGGGATGCCGCGCTCGTAACGCTGCATGTGCACTGCGCCATCACGCCGAACTTCCACCTCGCACCACTCGGAGAGCGCGTTCACTGCCGAGACGCCCACCCCGTGCAGGCCGCCTGAGACTTTGTAGCCGCCCCCGCCGAACTTGCCACCGGCGTGCAGCACGGTCATTACAATCTCCAGCGCCGGCTTTTTCTTTTCCGGGTGGATGTCCACCGGGATGCCGCGACCGTTGTCAATCACCCGCACCGAACTATCGGGCCGGACAATCACGTCAATCCGGTCACAGACACCCGCCAGCGCTTCGTCTATGGAATTGTGGCAGACGATCGGCCCAAAGCCGGCTACGAAATTCTCGCCGTCCGGCACGGAAACGTCGTAAACCCATTCGTGCGAATAATCCTCGACCGGCTCGATTCGCGTCACTTTGAGCAGGCCCAGGTCGCCCTTGAGAAACGCCTCTCCCCGCCCCTGCAACGTCAACCGGCCCTGCTCCACTAAACGCTTCAGCCTGGGGCGTGACAGCCCGATTTGTCCCTGGCGGCGCGCAGAGCGCACCATCGAATCGGCACACGTCTCGACGATCTCGTCGTAGGGAATGTAGTGCAGATAGGACGCTCCATCGTTCCAATAGAAGTCTACCCGATGGACATTGGATCGTCGCACCAGAGAGTATTCGCGCTCCCGCCCCCGGTAATTGACCGTCACCGGATGCGCTGCCGGCTGTTCGGCTAGAGGCAGGGTAGCTGCCGACCAGGTCTTGCCGAGCGAGGCCAGGAGATACTGGAGACCACAGGCCAATCCACGGCTGGCGGTATTGAAGGCATACTTAGCCCGATCGGCCTCGTCCGGCGCTGTCTCCCGCAAGAGATGACGCGCGAACTCTGCCGCCGGATAACCGTCGCCGGAGAGATAGGCCATCAAGTATCGCTGGCGCAGATCGGGCGGCAGGTTGAAGATCAAATCCGGCACGCGCTTAGAATCACTGCGGGCGCCGACTCCCAGAATATCCTCAAAAAGCACGGCGACGATCTCGGCGCCGACCTTGACCGTCTGGGCCGAGGCGTGAACGTAGGCCGGCCGCGCCTCGTATCCAAACGCCTCTTGAATCAGTCGGACGGTGTAATCGGTCAATTCCGGCTCGTGCAAGCTGAACGAGAAAACCAGCGCGCGATGGTCGCGCCCCCGGTCGTAAACGACACATCCCTCAGCAGCGTACAACCCTAAGAGTTCGACGAGCGCCCGATTTACCGCCAAATGGCGCGGCAATTTGCAGTATTTGGTTCCGACAACCGCCTCGTCGAAGGCGTCAATCAAGTCCTGGGGCAACTCGCGCAACAAGTTGAAGGGCAGATAATCGTAGTGAATGTAGTCGTTCCATTGTGCCGGGCGCGCCAGGTCCGGCGCGAGCGCGGCCCGCATCGTGGCCGTCAAAGCCGGCCGCACGCCGTACAGATAGAACTTGCGGGTAACGTGCGGCGGCAAATCGAGCAACGCCTCGACCAGATTGATTTGCCGGGTATAAGCAGACGGTTCGACCCAGGCGCGAGGCGCCACCACGTAGTCGCCCGGCTGAAGTTCGTCGCCGCGCACCGGCACAACCTCCCCGCCGCGCACCGTGAACAGCGAGTGATAGGCCGTGATCTCGACCTGCCGGCCGGTCGCCAGATGAAGGTGATAAATCAGGCTGTTGACCCGATGCCGGAAAAGCGCGGAGACGGGCCGCCAGGCCAGGCGATAATCCTCCGGCGAGAAGGCCAGCACCTTCAGGTCTACCTCGCCTCGAAGCGCCTGCATCGTCTCACCTATCTCGACATCCTCGGCTCGTTCGGCCATCTGTTCGTCCACCAACGCACCGATCGGCAACAGGCGCAGCCGGCCATTCTCCGACACGATGATCGGCATATCGTAGGTCAGGCTGTTGTCCACCACCTCGTAGATCAGGTGGTGCAGCGCGGCGATGTCGGTGCCGCCCACGTACATGCCCGGACGGCGGCGGACCGCCTCCAGCCCCTCCAGCACCTGGATGTCTTTTGCCGCGTAGCTACTCACAACCGCAGGTTTCACTCAACACCCTCCAACCGGCCTCACTGCCGCCGGCTCGCGCGGGCCTGATCGCGCTGCAAACTGGCAACAAACTGCGCGCGGGCCTCGCGCCACCAGCGGCTCCGGTCCACATAAAAGACAAAGCTGGCCGTGGTCAACCCGGTGGCGATATAGGCGTGTCCGGCCACCCCGATCAGCAGATACCACGACTGGTCTCCTGGCATGTTCCACACGGTATTCAGCCCCCGGCTAACTGCCAGCATCACCGTGAACAGGCCCAGCGTGGACAGCAGGTTCCACTGCACCATGCGCACACTGTCCCACAGAGCGGCTCTTACGCCCTGCCCGGCCAGCACCACCCCGTGCAGGGTGAAGCTTACGTACACCAGCGCCCAGAGCGCCACTACCAGCACGCCGGCCAGCGCAAACTGGGCCAGAAGCGGCGAGAGCGCCGATAGCAGCGCCGTGGCCAGCAGCAGCGGCGCCCCGATCACGGCC
>CAYZNA010000038.1:7082-9208 GCA_964478665.1 uncultured Anaerolineales bacterium | reverse complement strand
TGAACACGGCCCTCAACGTTGCGGTTGCCAGAGATCACGGCCGCGACCACCAGCAGGAGCAGATTGATGATCAGAAAGCGCGCCCAATGGGCCGCCACGCGCTGCACGCGGTCCCCCTCGGGCGGGGCCTCACCCGCGACCGCGGCCTGTCCCCGCACCTGCCGGGCAATCCAATCCAGGTACATCGCGCCCAGCAGCAGTCCGGCCAGGTAGAAGCAGACAAGGATCAGCAGATACAGGGCAGGGCTGGTTATCGGAATGGTCGTCGCGGGGCCGGCCGGGCTGGCCAGCGGCCCACGGCCGGCCATCAGGCTGGGCAGGCCAAAGGGCGCCGTGTCCAGGCGCGAGAACAGGTTGAACTGCTGCCCGAAAGCGGTGAGCAGGTCCAGCGCTGCGTTGAAGGCCTGGCGCGTGGCCGGGTCGGGACTCAGTTGGCGGATCGGGCCTACGATCATCTGCTGCACCAGAGTCTCGATGGACAGGTGCGGGCCAAGCCACAGAAACAGGTCCAGGGACAGGGGCAACAGTAGCAGCCACAGGCAGTTATTTACAGTCTCGAAGCCGCGCGTCAGCGACTCGACCACGCCTATCGGGGGGGCAGGGGTCTCTTGAGTTTGTACATTCACGACGCTTAATTTTACCACAGCGGCCCTCGCGCGCCCTGCCATGTGGCGCGGTAGCGGGGCCATAGCATGCAACAATCGCAGGGCAGAGCTACGATAGGCCGCCGTTTGCCCCATTCTTACAGCAGCCGCATTGACCTGTCGCCCCACTCTGGCTACAATCCCCCGGCAGGGGAGACCAATAACAGGAGACCAACAGCAACCGATGAGCCAGTTTGTGATTGAAGGCGGCCAGCCCTTGCAAGGAAGCGTCACCGTCTCTGGCAACAAAAACGCGGCCTTTCCCCTCATCTCGGCTGCCCTGCTGACCGATGAACCGGTGACCCTGCGCAACCTGCCAGACATCGGCGACGTGCGCAGCATGCTGGCCATTGTCGAGGATCTGGGCGTGGAAGTCGCCTGGCGCGACCCTCACACTGCCACCCTGCGGGCGGGCACACTGCGCAAGGTCAGCCCGGACCCGGCCCTGTTCGGCGACATTCGCGGGGCGCTGGTGCTGATCGGGTCGCTGCTGGCGCGCGAGGGGCGGGTGGCGCTGCCGAAGCCGGGCGGCGACCGGATCGGGCGCCGCCGCATTGACACCCACCTGCTGGCCCTGCAGCAACTGGGGGCCAGGCTCAAGCACAACGATCAGTTGACTCTGAGCGCCGACCGGCTGCGCGGGGCCGACATTCTGCTGGACGAGGCCAGCGTGACCGGGACGGAAAACGCGGTGCTGGCCGCCGTCACTGCCCGCGGCGCCACCGTGCTGCGCAACGCCGCCTCCGAGCCGCACGTGCAGGACCTGTGCCACCTGCTGGGCCGGATGGGCGCCCGCATTGAGAACATCGGCTCCAACACGCTCACTATCCACGGGGTGGAGCGACTGCGCGGGGCGGAGTACACTCTGGGAGCCGACTACGTGGAGGCGGGAAGCTTCATCGGGCTGGCTGCGGCAACCGGCAGCGAAGTGCTGATCCGCAGCGCCTCGCCGGAACACCTGCGCATGACCCTGATGATGTACGAGCGGCTGGGCGTCTGCCCCGAGGTCCGCGGGCAGGATGTGTACGTAGGCGCCCGCCAGCCGCTGGTGGTGACCCCGGAGCTGGATGGAGGGTTCCCCAGGATCGAAGATGCGCCCTGGCCCGGCTTCCCGGCCGATATGATGAGCGTGTGCATCGTGGTCAACACGCAGGCCAGCGGCACGGTGCTCTTCCACGAGAAGATGTTTGAGAGCCGGCTGTACTTTGTGGACCGGCTGATTGAGATGGGCGCCCGGATTGTGCTGTGCGACCCGCACCGCTGCCTTGTGCAGGGACCCTCCCGGCTGCACCCCGAACCGCAGGGCATCTCCAGCCCCGACATTCGCGCGGGCATGGCGCTGCTGATCGCCGCGCTGGCCGCGCCCGGCACGACCATCATCCGCAACATCGGCCAGATTGACCGCGGCTATGAGCGGATCGAGGAAAAGCTGCGCAGCCTGGGCGCCCACATCGAACGCCGGGACGACTGACCATGCGGGGC
>CAYZNA010000038.1:0-6982 GCA_964478665.1 uncultured Anaerolineales bacterium | reverse complement strand
GGCGGGTATCGCAACGCCGGGCATGGGGATGCCCGGCCTGCGGCGCGCCATGCGGCGCGGCGGGTATCGCAACGCCGGGCATGGGGATGCCCGGCCTGCGGCGCGCCATGCGGGGCGGCGCGTATCGCAACGCCGGGCTACTTGCCCGATTCGCCGCTGGCGCCGGCGGCAGCCTTGCCACCCCCCGAACCCTGATCCCCCACCAGAATCTTGATCATGCGGCGCACCAGTTCCAGCGCCACGTTTTGCTGAAAGCCGGTCAGCCACGCCAGGGTGTAGACCAGCCACGGCGACTCGATGCCGCTGGAACTGGAGGTCAGCGAGAGCAGACCGGACCGCACCACCAGAAAGATGAAGCTGCCCAGCACCACGCCCATAATGGGGTTGGTGATGTACCACATGTTGTACTGGCGGTCAAAGTCTTGCTCGCGGGCGATGTGGGTCCACAGCGTCAGCAGGGCGCCCACCACCCCCCCCAGGCCGCCCCAGGCCATGGTCGTGGCGGCAATCGTCATGTCGGCGAGCCGCGCGTCGCCGAGCACCACACCGGCGGCGCGGGCAACCCCGGCCAGGTTGGGCACCAGAAAGAACATGACCGCGCCCAATCCCAGCGCCCAGGCCACCTCATACAGCAGCAGCGGTATTCCGTAGCGCCGCGACCAGGCCTCCACCCGGTCGGAGAACTGCAGGCGATACTCTACATAGGCCAGTTGCCGCTCGGCCTCTTCGTAGTTGCCGCGCTTTTCCAGCACCAGCCCGCGCACTTGCTGCAGCCGGTCCAGCAGGTCCTGCGCCAGAGTCAGGTTGTCTATCTTCTCCGCGATCTCGCGCTGGGCGGCGTCCGTTCGCAACCACAACTTCTCCAGCCGGGAGTCCGGCACCAGGAAGTCCAGCAGCCTGTCATCCGCCACAAGGTCATCCACCCGGACGGGGGCAAGGGTCATGCCGGGGCCGGGTCGGGCGTAGATACCGGCGGCGGGCGGGGAAGCCGGGGCCGCGACAGGGACGGCCGGTTCCGGGATGGGGGCGGCGGCCCCCGCCGGGGCAGCCGGTTCCGGGATGGGGGCGGCGACCCCGGCCGGGGGGGCCGGTTCCGGGATGGGGGCGGCGACCCCCGCCGGGGGGGCCGGTTCCGGGATGGGGGCGGCGGCCCCCGCCGGGGCGGCCGGTTCCGGGGCCGGGAAGGCGGCCTCCGCCGCGGGCGCCGGCCCCGGGAGATCGGCGGGGAACGGCGCCACCTTATCCACAAACAGGCCGGGCAGATCGTGCGGGTCCAGATCGCGCGGGGCCGACAGGTCGGCGTCGTCGGGGAAAGCAGTCACCCCGGCGGCAGGAAAGGCAGAGTCGGCTGCCGCCGGGGTAGCGCCCGGGCGGGGGAAGGCCGCGGGCGACACGCTGAAGGGCAGGCCCCTCTCCGGCACCATCTCCACCTGTCCGCGTCCCATCACAGAGGCTTCTTCATTAGTTGGCATGGCTTATCTCCCTGGCGAGCTGCAAATAGGCCGCGGCAGCAGCGCCGCCCGGCCGGTAACTGAGCACTGGCTTGCGCACCGCCGGCGCCTCGGCCACCGCCTCGTCATCCCCGATGACCACTTGAAAAACGCGATTCTGGAATACCGCCCGCAGTTCGCCAACCACCTCGCGGCTGTGCTGCGAGTTTTCCCGGTGCATAGTAGCCAGCACGCCCAACAGGTCCAGATCGGGGTTCATGCGCTCGTGCACCAGCCAGACCGTTTCCAGCAGCGAGCGCACACCCCGCATGGAGAGGAACTGGCACTGCACCGGGATGAGCAGCTCGCGGGCAGCGACCAGGCCGTTGACCGTGAGCACGCTCAGGCTGGGCGGGGTGTCTATCAGAATGAAGTCGAAATGCAGGCGGTTGCGCTCGATGGCGCCGCGCAGGCGATAGCCGCGGTCGGCGGCCTCCGCCAGCTTGTATTCGATAGACGCAAGGTCCACGCTGGCCGGCGCCAGACTGAGGCCGCGACCGACCGGGCGCAACACGCTCACCAGCGGCGCGCGGTCGCGAGCCAGCAGGGTGTAGGTGGTGCGGGTGAGGGTGTAGGGGTCAAAGCCCAGCCCGGCGGTCAGGGCAGCCTGTGGGTCCAGGTCTATCAACAGCACCTGCTGGCCCAGTTCGGCCAGGGCGGCGCCCAGATTGACCACTGTGGTGGTCTTGCCCACGCCCCCTTTCTGGTTGGCGACCACGATCACTCTCGTCATGGGGCGGGAGTATAGTCCAGTTCGGGAAATTAGCAAATTGAAGCAGAGAACCCACCCCGCGCGAAGCGCGAAAAAGCGCGTTGACCAGAGTCAACCCCTCAGGGTATAATCACTCCGCTTAAACAGCGAAATCAAAACCGCAACAAGGAAAACGTTCCGATGCCAAAGCGTACCTACCAACCGAAGATTCGCCGCCGCGCGCGCGTACATGGCTTCCGCGCCCGCATGGCTACTGCCGACGGGCGCAAGGTGCTCAAGGCGCGCCGCGCCAGAGGCCGCCATCGCGTGGCCGTGAAGGTCAACCACGTGAAGAAAGTCAATTGGAACGCAAGGTAGCCGGAGGGTCCGGCGGAGCGAATGCAGCGCAGATTTCGGCTGAGCAGTCCGGCAGACTTTCAGCGGGTGCGGCGCGAGGGAAAATCCTATGCCCACCCGCTTGCTGTTATGATAGCCGGCAACTCCTCGCTCCCGGGGCCGCGCTTCGCCGTAGCCGCGGGCAAGGCACTGGGGCCGGCAGTGGTGCGCAACCGCCTGAAGCGGCTGCTGCGCGAGGCCCTGCGCCCGCTGGCCCCCCGGGTTACCCCGGGTAGCGATCTGCTGTTCATCGCCCGGGCGCCCATGCGCGACGCCGGTCAGGCCGAAGTGGATCGGGCGGTGCGCATTCTGCTGCAACGGGCGCGGTTAATCGGCGAGGAGTGAGCGCTGCATGATGCTGGCGAACGAAACAAGCCACGGCGCCGGAGCGGAAGGCTCGCTGCACCATCACGGCCTCGCTCCGGGCGCCGATTTTGTGGACCCCAACCCTGCGCCGGCCAGCCTGCGCCAGGTGCCACTGACCGTGCTCAACCTGCCCCGGCTGGCCGTGCTGCTGCTCATCCGGGGCTATCAACTGACAATTTCCCGGCTTCTGCCCCCGGGTACCTGCCGCTTTTACCCCACCTGTTCGCGCTACGGCTTTGGGGCCATTGCCCGCTACGGGTTGCTCAGGGGCGGGCTGATGGCGGCCTGGCGCGTGTTGCGCTGCAACCCCTTTAACCTGGGGGGGATTGACCCGGTTCCGTAAGAGGAGTTTTCGTGTTTAACCTTCGTCGTCTTTTCTTCCCCGCTCTGCTGGCAGTGGCCCTGCTGGCTGCCGGCTGCACCTCAGCGGGCACGGTGGCCACCAGCTGGCCGGGCCTCTCGGTGTCGGAGGATACCGTATACGTGGCTTCCGGCGCGCAAATACATGCCCTCGCGCTGGATGCCGGCGTTGAGCGCTGGGTCGCGCCGGCCGAGCCGCAGGCCCGCACCCAGTTTTACGCCGATCCGGTCGTGACAGCTCAGGGGCTGCTGGTCAGCAGCTACGATAACAGCCTCCGCCTGCTGGACGAGGCCGGCAATCCGCGCTGGGTGTTTGATCAGGCGCAGGGCCATCTGATCGCTGCGCCGCTGGCAGTGGGCGACACGGCCTATGCGCCCTCCGCCGATGGTCACCTTTATGCCCTGGACCTGCGCAGCGGCGCGCTGCGCTGGGCCTTCGAGGCTGGCAGCGCCCTGTGGTCCCAGCCGGTCAGCGACGGCGCCGGCCACATCTTCTTCGGTGGTATGGATCATCGCCTGTACGCGCTGGACGCCGCGACAGGCAAAGTGCTCTGGTCCACCGAACTGGGCGGCGCTGTGGCCGGGCGAGCCACCCTGCTCGCGGGGACGCTGTACGCCGGCTCCTTCGACAAAAAACTGCACGCCATTGACGCCGCCTCCGGCGCCATCAAGTGGAGCCTCCCCACCGAGGGCTGGGTCTGGGCCGGCCCCACTGTAGCCGATGGCAAGCTGTATGCCGCAGATCTGGTGGGGAACGTGTACGCCCTGCGGGCCGCCGACGGCTCGCAATTGTGGAAAATTCAACCCGAGCCGGCTGTTTCGGTGCGGGGCGCCCCCGCGCTGAGCAAGGGGATGCTATACTTTGGCACACGCTCCGGCAGGCTGTATGCGGTCCGGGCCGAGAGCGGCGCACCGGTGTGGGCGCAGACAGTGGGTGGTGAACTGCTGGGGGATACCCTGGTGGTGGGCGATCGGGTGTTGGTCGCGCCGCTCAAGGCGGAGAAAATGGTGTACGCTCTCAACGCCGACTCGGGCGCCGAAGTATGGTCCTACACGCCGGCCAGGAAATAAGCCTCGGGAGTCTCCCGGCGCGCATCAAGTAAAGGTAGCTAAGTAGACTATGTGGGATCAACTGATTCTCAATCCGATGGTCAACGCCCTGCTGTTTTTGTACTCACTGCTGGGCGGGCAGTTGTGGCTGGCCATAATCCTGTTCACCGTGCTGATCAAGCTCATCACCTTCCCGCTCAACTGGCAGCAGATGAAGAGCCAGCAGGCCATGCAGGACATGCAGGCCTCCAAAGACTGGCAGGACATCCAGAAGAAACACGCCAAAGACAAAGAGAAGCTGGCCCAGGCCCAGATGAAGCTCTATAAAGAAAAGGGCGTGAACCCGCTGGGAAGCTGCCTGCCCACGCTGATCCAGTTTCCGGTGTTGATTGGGCTGTACCAATCTATCACCCGCGTGCTGCCGACGGCGCCGCTGCAGTTGCTGGACCTTTCCAACCACATCTACTCGTTCTTCCCCAACGTGGAACGGCTGATCCCGCTCAACCCCCACTTTCTGTGGATGAACCTGGGCCAGCCGGAGCGACTGCTGATCCCCGGTCTGCCGTTTGGCATCCCTACCCTGGCCATTCTGGTGGTGGTCACCACCTTCCTGCAGCAGAAGCTGATCACCCCGCCTACCACGGCCGACCCCAGCCAGCAGCAAATGACGCGCATGATGGGCCTGTATATGCCCCTGCTGTTCGGTTACTTTGTGATGAGCTATTCCTCGGCGCTGGGATTGTACTTCGTGCTCTCGAACGTGCTCACCATTGTGCAATACGCGGCTACCGGAAAAGTGGACTGGAAGAACCTGTTTAGCTTCTCTACCGGCAGCCCCCGGCCGGCCGGCGCTCGACCGGCCGCTGCGCGCAGCAAGAAATAACCCCCCTGCGGGCTGCCACCTCACAGCATCGCCCGCAGTTACGAGGCCTGCATGACAACCGACAACCTTACCCCCGATCAACCTGGCCAGATGGAAGTCAGCGGCGCGAACGCGGAAGAGGCCATTCAGCGCGGCCTGGCCGAGTCTGGCCTGTCGCGCTCCGAAGTGGATATCGAGATCTTAGACGAGGGCAGCCGGGGCATTCTGGGCTTCAACGTGCGCCCGGCCCGCGTGCGCCTCACCCCGCTTGAGCCGCCGGCGCTCGTCCCCGAACCAGAAGAAGACCGGCCAGAAGCAGAACCAACGGTAGAGGACCACGTGCTGCAAGTCGCCCGAGAAACCCTGAGCGAGTTGCTGGAGAAAATGCACATCCAGGCCAGGGTGGCAGCCGAATGGGGCCAGCCGGATACCCCCGGTGAGCGCACGCCCATCTTGCTGGACGTGCACGGCGACGACCTCGGCAGCCTGATCGGCCACAAGGGCGAAACTCTGAACGCGCTGCAATACATCACCCGGCTGATCGTCTCACGCGAGATCAACGGCGCAGCCCACATCCAGATAGACGTAGAGGGCTACAAGGCCCGCCGCGCCCAGCAACTCGCCCGACTGGCCCGGCGCACCGCCGAACAAGTGAAAAAGCACGGGCGCGCGCTCCCGCTGGAACCCATGCCGGCCAACGAGCGGCGCATCATTCACATCACTCTGCGCGACGAGGACAGCGTGTACACCGAAAGCCAGGGCGCCGGCAACCAGCGCAAGGTCACGGTGTATCCCCGGTAGCCTGGCCGGCTCCCTCACCGCATCCGCCGCCGGGGACTCGGGTCGGGACGCCCCGCCATCTCTGCACTGTGGACCCGGTAGACTACCTCGTCATCGGCCATATCACGCAGGACCTCACCCCCGCCGGGCCAACCCCGGGGGGGACGGCGGCCTACGCCGCCCTCGCAGCCCGCGCCCTCGGGCTGCGTGTGGGAATCGTTACCTCGCTGGGACCGGGGGCCGTGCTCGGGGACCTTTCCGGCTTCCCGACCGCCAACCTCCCCGCTCCTGCCAGCACCACCTTTCGCAACCAGTACACCCCGGCCGGACGCGTGCAGCACCTGTGCAACCTGGCCCTGCCGCTCGATTATTCGGCTATCCCGGCCGAGTGGCGGTCGGCCCCCATTGTGCACCTCGGGCCGGTAGCCCGCGAAGTGGACCCGGCCCTGGCGGGCCGCTTCCCGCGCGCGCTGGTCGGCCTCACCCCCCAGGGTTGGCTGCGAGAGTGGGAGCCGTCCGGGCTGGTCCGCCGCGCCCCGTGGCCGCAGGCCGAGAAGGCACTGCGGCAGGCTGCCGCGACCGTGCTCAGCATCGAAGACGTGCAGGGTGATGAAATCACGGTCGAAGACTACGCCCACGCCTGCCCGGTCACAGTGGTCACCGAGGGTGAACTCGGCGCGCGCGTGTACTGGAACACCCACGTGCGGCGTTTCTCTGGCCCGACTGTCACCGCCGTTGACTCCACCGGCGCCGGGGATGTTTTCGCCGCCGCCTTCTTCGCCCGCCTGCACCAGACCCGCGACCCGTATGAAGCCGGCCGCTTCGCCGCCCTGCTGGCCGCAGCCTCGGTGACGCGGCCCGGGCTGGCCGGGGCGCCCACCGCGGCAGAGATCGCCGCTGCGCGGGTCGAGCTGCTGGGCTCAAGTTGGCGTTGGTAGTTCGTCACGCAGTGCAGCGAAGTGACGCGGGGCACTCCGCAGGCTTCGT
>CAYZNA010000037.1:5656-16578 GCA_964478665.1 uncultured Anaerolineales bacterium | reverse complement strand
ATGTCGATCAGCACCACGTCCGCCAACTCGCGGTCGGCGATGCGCTGAGCCAGAGTGGCGCCTACGTTCCCCGCTCCCACGACGGTGACTTTTCGGTTCATAAGTGCTCTCCTAGAAGGCGGATCTTACTATAGCGCCAACGCAGCCGCCTCCACCGTTTGATTCATTCGCGGCCTTCTATTTCGCGGATAGAATGAGCCATCAGGAGGCACGAAGGACTCATGGACTACAAGCTCAGCAAGGTCCCCGAGAAGGGCGAGAAGATCGGCGTCCAGAACGGGAAGCTCCAGGTGCCGAGCCGCCCCATCATCCCCTTCATCGAGGGCGACGGCACCGGCCCCGACATCTGGCGCGCCAGCGTGCGCGCGCTGGACGCCGCGGTGGAAAAGGCCTACGGCGGCCGGCGCAAGATCGCCTGGATGGAAGTGTACGCCGGGCAGAAGTCCTTTGACCGCTCTGGCACGTGGCTGCCCGACGAGACCGTGGAGGCTTTCCACGAGTTTCTGGTGGGCATCAAAGGCCCGCTCACCACGCCCATCGGCGGCGGCTTCCGCAGCCTGAACGTGGCCCTGCGCACGCAGCTCGACCTGTACGCCTGCGTGCGCCCGGTGCGCTACTTTGAGGGCGTGCCCTCCCCGGTCAAGCGCCCGCAGGATGTGGATATTGTGATCTTCCGCGAGAACACTGAGGATATTTACACCGGCATTGACCTGGAAGAAGGTTCGGACGACAACCGGCGCTTTATGGCCCTGCTGCGGGAACACTTCCCCGGGGAGTATGCCAGGATCCGCTTCCCCGACACAACCGGCATCGGGGTGAAGCCGGTCTCGCGCGAGGGCAGCCAGCGCTTGATCCGCTCGGCCATTCGCTATGCGCTCGAAGACAATCGCCGCAGCGTGACCCTGGCCCATAAGGGCAACATCATGAAGTACACCGAGGGGGCCTTCCGCAACTGGGGCTACGAGCTGGCCGAGCGCGAGTTCGCCGGCCAGACCTACACCTGGGCGCAGTGGGAGCGCACCAAAGCCGCGCAGGGCGAACAGGCCGCCAACGCCGAGCAGGCGGCCTCGCTCGATTCCGGCCGGCTGCTGATCAAGGACGTGATCGCCGACATCGTCTTCCAACAGACGATCACCCGCGCCCGCGAGTTCGATGTGATCGCCACCACGAACCTGAACGGCGACTACCTCTCGGATGCGCTGGCGGCGCAGGTGGGCGGGATTGGTATCGCCCCCGGCGGCAACATCAACTACGAGAGCGGCCACGCGGTGTTCGAGGCCACCCACGGCACCGCGCCCAAATACGCCGGCAAAGACGTGGTCAACCCCGGCTCGGTGATCCTCTCGGGCGAGATGATGCTGCGCTACATGGGCTGGAACGAAGCCGCCGACCGCATCATTGCCGGCATGGCCGGAGCCATCGCCGCCCGCACCGTGACCTACGACTTCGCCCGGCTGATGGAGGGCGCTACAAAGGTCAAGTGCAGCGAGTTCGGGGATGCGGTGATCGCCCACATGTGAGCGAATAGCGAATCGCGGAGATGAGCCGGGCCGGGTGTCAGAAACAGCCGGCCCGGTTTTTGTTTTCCGCATGGCAGTGCTACAATTCTCTTTCTGGCAAAAACGCCAGCGAGACGATGTGGGCGTTTTTTGAACGGCACCCGCTGAACGCCCCCGGCCAGAGCGGCATGTGGTCGAGCAAGCGTCGCAACCCGGCCATACCGGGCCGGAATTTGCAACAGGCTGGCAGCAGGGGTAGAATAGCCCGGTCGCTACCCGCTCTCTAACCTTTTTAGAAGGGATTTCTATGTCCACACTCGTGACCACGCTTACCGAGAGCCTGCGCTACCGGGGCCGGGAGGGACAGTTGAGTTTTCTCGGCCACCGGCTGGCCGGGCTGGGCACGCTGTTGTTCCTGGCCATCCACATCCTCGACACCTCCACGGTGTACCTCTTCCCCAACCTGTATTCGCACGCGATTGATATTTATCGCAGCACGCCGTTTATGCTGGGGGAGATTCTGCTGGTGGCGGCGGTGGTGTTCCACGGGGCCAACGGGCTGAAGATCATTGTCTACGATCTGGCGCCGCACCTGTGGGAGAAGCAGACCGAGCGGCGCTCGTTCTGGCGGGTGCTGGTGTTGACGGTGGTGCTGTGGGCGCCAGCGGCCTATTTCATGGGGCGCGCGCTGTATCTGAACAACATCTGCCAGTGCCCGCCGGCGGAGAGCGCGACGGCCGGGCTGGTGGCGATTGCGCCGTGGGCAATCGCAGGGGCGATGGTGCTGGTGGCGGTGGTATTGTTCGCCGGGGCGCCGATCGCTGCGCCGGCCACCCCGCTGGCGCGCCAGATGGAGGCGCCGCGCAAGTCGCTGGAGGCGTGGGCCTGGCAGTTCATGCGCTGGAGCGGGGCGTTGCTCATCCCGCTGGTGTGGCTGCACGTGGTGCTACAGGACGTGCTGGTGGGGGTGCACGCGATTGACCTGAATTATGCCACCCTGCGCCTGGCGATGACCGGCTGGAAGGTGTACGACATCCTGCTGCTGGCCTTTGCCTTTGGTCATGGGATGAACGGCCTGCGCGGCATTGTGGACGACTATGCCCACGACCCGCGCTGGAACCGCGCCCTCAAGTGGGCCATGCTGGCCGGCTTCCTGGCGATCACTGCCATCGGCGCCATCAACATCATCGCGGTGACCGGAGCGTGACCGGCAGATGGGGATCGTAGCGGACCGGGAGCGGTTGGTGGCTGCGCTGCGCGAGCGGGGGGTAGATTGGCTGGCGCCGGGCGACGCTGCCGGCGAGCCGCTGCCAGATGAGGCATTGATGGCCGGTCTGGCGGCCAGCAAGGACGCGCGATTGCGGCAGAGTCTGATTGCGCTGTTCCTGCTCAACCCGAGGCTGGCGCCGTTGGCCCGGGAAATACGGCCCGGACTGGCGCCAGCGGCGGAAACCGAACTGCTGGTGCATTACACTGCGGCAGTGTACTTGCAGCGCATGTGGCGCGTGCGGCTGGGCCACTATCTGCTGCAACCGGAGGACCTGCCCGACTACTTCTCGGCGGAACTGGGGCTGCCCATTCCCGCAAATGGCTACGGCAAGCCCGGCCTGTACGCGCTGGCCGACTGGCACGCCGGTCATTCGCGGAAGCGGGCCAATCACCTGTCCGAGTATCAGGGGGCAGCCGATTCATTGTTTGAGCGGCTGAAGTTGAAAGCGCGCCGACATGCGTTCGCCGGTTGACCGCTCTGGAATCGAACGTTTTCTGCGGCAACTCGGCCAATCCTGCCGCCAGCCGGGGCGACTGTATCTGGTGGGCGGCACAACGCTGGTGTTCGAGGGCTACCGGCAACAAACGCTCGACATTGATCTGGTCATCGACGTTTCTGCGGAGCACCAGCCTGCGCTGATCCGGGCCATCCGCGCGCTGAAAGAGAGTCTGGACGTGAACGTGGAAGAAGCCTCGCCCGGCGACTTCATTCCGCTGCCGGCCGGTTTCTCCGAGCGGCACGAGTATATCGGGCGGTTCGGGCAACTGGACGTTTTTCACTTTGACCTGTACAGCGCGGCCCTGAGCAAGATTGAGCGCGGGCGCGGGCAGGATTTCGCCGATGTGCTGCTGCTGTTGAGCCACCGGCGAGTGGACTGGGGGCGGTTGGAGAGGTATTTCTCGGAGATTCTGCCGCAGATAGGCACACGCAGCCTGCGACAGGACCCCGAGGAATTCGAAATGAACTTCCGCGCCCTTGCCAGAATGTGGCATGAGGAAAACAAACCTTTTTCGGAGCAAGCATGACAACCTTTCATCAGTTTGACGCCGTGATCGTCGGCGCGGGCGGCGCGGGCCTGATGGCCGCGCTACACACCAGCAAGTCGGCCAAAACGGCCGTTATCTCCAAGCTGCATCCCACTCGCTCCCACACCGGCACGGCCCAGGGCGGCATTGCCGCCGCGCTGGGCAACATGGAGGAAGACCGTTGGGAGTGGCACATGTTCGACACCGTCAAGGGCGGCGATTATCTGGTGGATCAGGACGCGGCCGAGTTCCTGGCCCGCGACGCCATTGACGCCGTGATCGAACTGGAGCACATGGGCCTGCCCTTCGATCGCACCCCGGACGGGCGCATCGAGCAGCGGCGCTTTGGCGGGCACACCGCCGAGTTCGGGGCGCGGGCGGTGATGCGCGCCTGCAAGGCGGCCGACCGCACCGGCCACATGATTTTGCAGACGCTGTACCAGAACTGCATCAAGCAGAACGTCAATTTCTTCGACGAGTTTTTTGTGGTGGACCTGATTTTGCAGGAGGGCATCTGCCGGGGGGTGGTGGCAATCGAGATCGCCACCGGCGAGGTACACGTCTTTCACGCAAAAGCGGTGATGATCGCCTCCGGCGGCTTTGGCAAGATATTCGCCGTGACCTCCAACGCCCACACCCTCACCGGTGACCCGGTGGCCTCCTGCTACCGGCGCGGGCTGCCGCTGGAGGATATGGAGTTCTTCCAGTTCCACCCCACCGGCATCTACAAAATGGGCATTTTGCTCTCGGAGGCGGCGCGCGGCGAGGGCGGCCTGCTGATCAATGACAGGGGCGAGCGCTTCATGGCCGGGTATGCGCCCGGCATGATGGAACTGGCCCCGCGCGACATGGTCTCGCGCTTCATCTATCAAGAGATCAAAGCCGGGCGGGGCATTGGCGGCAAGGATTATGTGTACCTCGATATCCGCCCGGAGAGCATCACCAGACACAAGAGCGCGCCCGGCGGCCTCCCGGTCACTGCCGAGGCACTGGAGGCCAGGCTGCCCGACATCATAGAAATGATGCGGGTGTATATGGGCGTGGAACCGATGAAGGAAATGGTCCCCACCCAGCCCACCGCCCACTACGCTATGGGCGGCATCCCCACCACCAAAGATGCCGAGGTGCGCGCCGATGCGGCCGGCGGGCTGGTGACCGGCCTGTACGCAGCCGGGGAGTGCGCCTGCGTCTCGGTGCACGGCGCCAACCGGTTGGGCACTAACTCGCTGGTGGACCTGGTGGTGTTCGGACGGCGCGGCGGCAAGGCCATGGCCGAGTTCTGCAAACAGGCGGCGTTCAGCCCGCTGCCGCCGAACCCGGAGGCCGAGGTGACGGCGGAACTGGAGCGGCTGCGCACCGCCCAGGGCAAGGAGCGCGGCGCCACGCGGCGCGCCGAGCTGCAGCGCGTGATGATGGACAACGTGGGCGTGTTCCGCACCCACGAGCTGATGTCGCAGGCGGTAGAGAAGGTCCGCGAACTGAAGGCGCGCTACGCCAACATTCAGGTTGACGACAAAGGCCGGCGCTTCAACACCGACCCGGTGGGAACGGACGGACTGGGCTGCCCGCCGGACCTGGCGGAGGTCACTGCCGCCTCGGCCTTGCAGCGCACGGAGAGCCGGGGCGCGCACTACCGCGACGACTACCCCAAACGCGACGACGTGAACTGGCTGAGCCACTCGTTCGCCTGTCGCACGGACGGGCAGGGCGCTGCCTTGACCGGCGGCCAGATCCGCTTTGAGAAGATGCCGGTGGTGATTATCCGGTTTGAGCCGAAGGAGCGCAAGTACTGATGGACGAAAACGCCTCTCCCGAACCTGGCCCGGAACGCGGAGAAGAGGGAAATATGAGCATCGAGCGAGACAGGAAGTGGATCGAGCATCCAGAACTTGTGGGAAAGACGATCTCAAGTTTCAAACGGACGGATCGTGAGCCAACGGGAGATAACTACATCCACATCGAGTTCACAGATGGCGCACAACTTGACATTGGCGCAAATGACCTCGGCACATGGGTAGAATCACCTCCCACTGGTTATCCGCCACAGCCGGAGACGGGTCGCACGCTGCGCGAGACGGCATTGGAGTATGCCTACGTGAAAACGCTGGTAGAACAACTTTCGCCGACGGATCTATCGCGCCTTTTCACCGAAGTGCGGGCGCAAGCGGCAAAGGGTGAAGCGCGCCCTCGTGCCCGCACGGCGGCGGACTTTTCTGGACTCTGGCAAGGAGTGACTTTCTCCGAAGAAGACTTCCGCGCAGCGGAATGGCATCCCGACGAGGCTTTGTTGAATGCCGGTTAAGTACGTGCTGGATACGCACACGGTGCTGTGGCACATTGCCGGCGACCGCCGCCTGGGCCAGCAAACCAGAGAACTGCTTGCCAGCCCGGCCAGCAACTTCGTTTTTCCTGCTATCGCTGTCGCGGAAGCAATTTTCGTAATTCAGGCGCGAAAGACGCCGGTAGTGATCAAGGACTTGTGGGATTTTGCCTTTGCCGCGTCCAACGTGACGTTCTATCCGCTGGACGAAGCTGTGCTTCGCAAGTCAGAAGAAATGATGGCTATCCCGGAAATGCACGACCGGCAGATCGCGGCGACTGCGCTCGTCCTGCAAGACGAGACTACCGAGGTGGTGGTTCTCACGCGCGACCCGGTCATCCGGGAGTCCGGATTGGTCAATACGCTCTGGTAACTTACAGAGGTCTTTGTCTGAGGAGTCACCGATGAAGGTTCATTTGAAGATCAGACGATATAACCCCGAAAAGGACGAAAAACCGTGGTGGGGAGAGTACGATGTGGAAGTGGAGCCGACCGACCGTGTGCTGGACGCGCTGCATCAAGTCAAGTGGTATCACGACGGCACACTGACCTTGCGCCGCTCGTGCGCGCATGGCATTTGCGGCTCGGACGCCATGCGCATCAATGGGGTCAACCGGCTGGCCTGCAAAGCAATCATCAAAGACCTGGGAAGCCGGATCCAGATCGAGCCGCTGATCGGCTTGCCGGTGATCAAAGACCTGATCGTGGACATGGAACCGTTCTTCGATCACTATCGCTCGATCATGCCTTATCTGGTCAACGATGAACCGCTGCCGGCGGACGGCCGCGAGCGGTTGCAATCGCCGGAGCAGCACCAGCGCTTCGACGATACCACCAAATGTATCCTTTGCGCGGCCTGCACCACCTCCTGTCCCTCATTCTGGAGCAACGGCAGGTACGTGGGGCCGGCGGCCATCGTACAGGCCCATCGCTTTATCTTCGACAGCCGGGACCGGGGCGCCGCCGAACGGCTGAAGGCGCTCAACGGCCGGATGGGAGTGTGGCGCTGCCGGACGGTCTTCAACTGCACCGAGGCCTGCCCGCGCGACATCAAAGTCACCCAGGCCATCGGCGAGGTCAAGCGCGCACTGGTGACCGGCCGGCTGGATTAATGCTCGTTACAGGCCAGACCTCACCGGCCTGCCCAAAGCGGACCTGTGAGGTCTGGCCTGAGGCTGCAAACGCATGGCTCGCATTCTTCTAATTGACGACGACCCGGAGAATCGAACCCTGCTGGCGCTGTTTCTGGAAACCGGCGGCCACACGGTCGAGCTGACCAGCAGCGGCGAGGCGGGAATCGCTGCCATCCGCGCCCGGCGGCCGGATCTGGTGCTGCTGGACGCCATGTTGCCGGACACGGACGGGTACCAGGTGTGCCGGCGCCTGCGGGCCGAGTCGGGGTTGGCGGGTCTGCCCATCCTGTTCATCTCGGCCCGGATGGACGCCCGCAGTTACGCGCAGGCGCTCGAGGCCGGAGCAACCGGCTATCTCTCCAAATCGCTGGCGCGCAAGGAGTTGCTCAGCCGGGTGGCTGAGGCGCTGGCCTGATTCAGTGATATAATACCTCTGCTTGCCCCAGTAGCTCAAATGGATAGAGCAAGGCACTCCTACAAAATGTGGGCCTCACGGGAGAAATCCCGCGAGTGACAGTGGTCAAATTCGGAGGACCCTACAGAGACAGCAAGCCATGATCAAAATGCTATCTCCATGGCAACCCCGAGCCAAGCCTGTCTCGAAATCGTGTGCTGTGAATTGTAAGGGTATTCGGTTTCGAGTCAAGAAGGTGTAGAGACTAGACGGCCACCACCTAAAGCGAAAGCCACGGTGAAGGGATAGTCCGGGGAGTCGGGAAACCGGCACAAACCAGAAGGCCGAGGTTGGGGGTTCAAGTCCCTCCTGGGGCACCTCACAGCGCAGCCGGCGGCCCGATCAGCCGGCCGATTTGTCCAGACAAAGGCCCGAGAAATCTGTGTAAAGTTGTGGGTGTGTGCCATCAGTCGAGCACCACGGGCCGGATTCTGGGCCACATTAAAGCCAATTGGTGGTAATATAGCGGTCAGATAAGCGTCCGGGTGCCCCCCCTCACCCGGACGCTTGTCTGCTGTTCTGGCAGGCGTCGTTGCTCACAATGTGCGCAGAGCTGCCACCAACCGCTCAACTTCCTCCCGAGTGTTGTAGTGCGCCAGCCCCACGCGCACCATGCCGCCCTTCTCCTCCAGCCCCAGACGTTCCATCACCGCCAGGGCGTAATAGTTCCCATCCCACACAAAGATCTCCTGCGCCGCCAGCTGTTCGGCCACGCGGCGGGGATGCCAGCCCTCCAGGGTGAAGGACACGGTTGGCACCCGCCGGTCCAGCCGCCTGCGCTCGGTGATGCCCCATATCTTCAACCCGGGTACGCTCTGCAGGCCCTCGATCAGCCTCATCCCCAGCTCGGTCTCATAGGCCTTCAAGGCCGACATGGCCTTCTTGAGCGCCAGCCGGCGGCCTTCGTAAGTCCCGCCGTGCTTCTCATCGTATTCCGCGCCGAAAGTCTCGCCCAGCCACTCCAGGTATTCGATGGCCCCCAGCGCGCCGGCGATGCCCTCGTGATTTTGCGTGCCGGTCTCGAACTTACCCGGCGGGACGTCCGGCGCCGGACGCACTTTGTAAGCCGGCAGCGCATCCAGCAGCGCGTATTTGCCATACAGCACCCCCACGTGCGGCCCGAAGAACTTGTAGGCGCTGCAGGCCAGATAATCGCAATCCAGCTTCTGCACGTCAATCGGGCCGTGGGGGGCGTATTGCACCGCGTCCACAAAGACCTGCGCCCCGGCCGCGTGCGCCAGCTGAACCACCGCGCGCACATCGTTGACCGTGCCCACCGCGTTGGAGGCGTAGCCCACCGCCACCAGTTTTGTGCGCTCGGTGATCTTCGCCTCAAAGTCAGCCATGTCCAGCGTCACGTCCTGCGGGTGAATGTCCACCCATTGCACGCGCACCCCCGGGTCGCGCTCCAGCGCCAGCCACGGGGCAATATCCCCATCATGATCCAGCCGCGTCACCACAATCTCATCGCCCGCCCGCAACGTGCGCCCGATGGCCCGGCTCAGGTTGAAAGTCAGGGTGGTCATGTTGGCCCCGAACACGATCTCATCGGGCGAGGCCGCGTTGAGAAAATCCGCCATCGCCGCGTGGGCCTCGTGCAGAATGGCGTCGGAATCCACGCTGGTGCGGAACGCCCCGCCGTGGTTGGCGTTGCTGTGAATCAGATAGTCGCTCATCCGGTCAATTACCGCGTACGGCACCTGCGTGCCGCCGGGGTTGTCGAAGAACACCTGGCGTCCCTGCAAAGCCGGGAATTGGGCGCGGATCAGCTCAAGATCGAGGGGCATAGCAATCTCCTGTGGTGAGGCGGGTGTCGGCAAGAGTATACTTCATTCCCCCGCAATCTACCCCCGCCGTTTGCATACCTCGCCAGATGGCGGTAAACTACGCCCGAACGTCAGAAAAACAACTGGAGGTGTGATGCTCGACGAACCGCTCGACCTCTCTGCCCTCGAGCCGGCGCTGGAAACCTGGGCGGTGCGGGGCCGCTCCGGCCTGCTTCCCGTGCTGCTCGCCGCCCAAACGCTGTACAACCACATCCCCGAGCCGGTCGCCGCCGAAATCAGCCGCCGGCTGCGCGTGCCGCTGGCCGACCTGTTCGGCGTGGTGGACTTCTACGCCATGCTCTATCGCCAGCCGACCGCGCGCAAGATCATCCGCGTGTGCGGCGACCCGCCCTGCTCGCTGCGCGGCGCGGATGCGCTGCTGGAAGGCGTTTGCCGCCATTTGAACGCCCGGCCAGACGCGCCCCTTCGGCCGGATGGCGAATACCTTGTGGAACGGGTGGCCTGTCTGGGATTGTGCGACCGCGCCCCGGCGATGCACGTGGGCGAGGTTGCCCTGGCCCCGGCCGATCCGGCTGCGGTAGCCAACCTGGTGGGGGGCCGCGGCCCCGCCCCGAGCACTTTCCTGGGGGGCGAGATTCGCCTGCTCACCCGCCGGGCCGGCGCCGTGGACCCGGCCTCCCTGCCGGACTTCCTCGCCCACGGGGGCATGGCCGGCCTGCGGGCGGCGCTGGCCCTCTCCCCCGGCCAGGTCGTGGCCCGGGTCAAGGCCTCCGGGCTGGTCGGGCGGGGTGGGGCAGCCTTCCCCACCGGGGTCAAGTGGGAGGGCGCGGCTGCCGCCCCCGGCGAGTCGAAATACGTGATCTGCAACGCCGACGAGTCCGAGCCGGGCACCTTCAAAGATCGCGTGCTGATGGAGGGCGACCCGTTCAGCGTGCTGGAGGGCATGCTCATTGCCGGCTACGCGGTGGGGGCGAGCGAGGGCTACCTGTACGTGCGCGGCGAATACCCGCGAGCGCAGGGTATCCTCGGCCACGCCATCGAAGAGTGCCGCCGGGCCGGCTGGCTGGGGGAGGGCATTCAGGGTTCCGGCTTCTCGTTCGAGGTTGAGTTGCGCTCCGGCGCCGGAGCCTACATTTGCGGCGAGGAGACCGCGCTGTTCGAGTCCATCGAGGGCAAGCGCGGCTTCCCGCGCGTCAAGCCACCCTTCCCCACCACCCACGGGCTGTTCGGCCGGCCCACCGCCATCAACAACGTGGAGACCCTGTGCAACGCGCCCCTGATTCTGGAGATGGGCGTGGAGGCCTACCGGCGGCTGGGCACCGAGAAATCGCCCGGCCCCAAGCTGTTCTGCGTCTCTGGCGACGTGGCCCGCCCCGGCGTGTACGAAGTGCCCTTTGGAATTACCATCCACCACTTACTCTTTGCCCTCGCCCG
>CAYZNA010000037.1:0-5646 GCA_964478665.1 uncultured Anaerolineales bacterium | reverse complement strand
CGGGGGCGCCCCCTGCCGCCACGGAATCCCCACCGGCGACCTCGCCGGCGGCCTGCCCGATAGCCGCGAGCTACAGGCCATTCTGTTCGGCGGGGCGGCCGGTGCCTTCGCCACGCCCGAGCAGCTCGAAGTGAAGATGTCGTTCGAGGACCTGCGCGCCGCCGGGCTGCCGCTCGGCTCCGGGGTGGTGATGGCCTTCGACCGGACCCGTGACCTGCGCGAGGAGCTGTACCGGCTGGCGTGCTTCTTCGCTCACGAAAGCTGCGGCAAATGCTACCCCTGCCAGCTCGGCACGCAGCGCCAGATGGAGATTCTGGACCGGGTGCGGGGTGGCCGGGCCGCTCCCGGCGACGCCGCCGCGCTCGCCGACGTGGGCTGGACCATGACCGACGCCAGTCTGTGCGGCCTCGGCCAGACGGCAGCCAGCGCGGTGTTGAGCGCCATGCGGCTGTGGCCGGAGTGGTTCCGGTGAGCGAGCTTACGGTTTTTCTGCTGGTGGATACGGCGGTCACGGCGATTGTGCTGGCGGTCGTGCCGGGCTACCGGGAGCGCAAGAAGCGGGAACGGGCGCAGCAGTGGAACGATCTGGCCCTTGAGCGCGGTTGGTCTATCCTGCCCCTGGCTTCCGGGCTGGCACTGGCCCGCGCGGCGCTGGAAATCAGTTGACCAGAGGAACTGATGAGGGATGAGCGATTCTGTGAACCTGTCCATTGACGGCCAGCCCGTCAGCGTGCCCGCCGGAACCACGCTGTTGAACGCCGCCCGGCAGATCGGGGCGGACATGCCCACCATCTGCTATCACCAGCACTGCACCGCCAACGCGCTGTGCCGGATTTGCGTGGTGGAGGTGGAAGGGGCGCGGGTGCTGGCCCCGGCCTGCATCGCGCAGGCCAGCGAGGGAATGAAGGTGCACACCCGCAGCGAGCGGGTGGAGCGCGCCCGCCGCACCATTCTGGAAATGCTGCACTCGGCGGCGGACCTGAGCGAAGCCCCGGAGATTCAGGCCATGCTGGGCGAGTACCGCGCCGACCCGGCCCGCTTCCCCGGCGGCGAGCGGCGCGAATTTGCGCTCAAAGACGACAATCCGATGTACATTCGGGATTATAGCAAGTGCGTGCTGTGCTGGC
The DNA here is from genome assembly GCA_964478665.1 of uncultured Anaerolineales bacterium. Lineage (GTDB taxonomy): Bacteria > Chloroflexota > Anaerolineae > Anaerolineales > CAYZNA01 > CAYZNA01. Next base: position 4,519 of record CAYZNA010000037.1, on the reverse strand, counting down.
GCTGTGTGCAGGTCTGCGCCGACGACGCGCAGTACACCTATGCCATCAACTTCGGCGGGCGCGGCTTTCACACGCAGATCGCCACCTTCTTCGATAAACCCATGCCGCAGACTACCTGCGTGTTCTGTGGCCAGTGCGTGGGGGTGTGCCCCACTGGCGCGCTCAAGCCCAAACGCGAGTGGCTGCTGGAGCAGGGCCTCACCCCGGATGAGATCATGCAGGCCACTCGCTCGGACCGCCGGAAGAAACGTACCTGAATTCCGGGCGCGGACAGGGGAACGGCACCGAGTTGCGCTGATCGTGGCCTGAGAAAGGCCGGGAGGTTGAGCCATGTTTAAACACATCTTGCTGGCTTACGACGGATCAACCCATGCCCAACGGGCGGCAGAACTGGCCGGTGAGCTGGCGCGCAGCCAGCCGGGAGGCGCTGACATCCGCATTGTGTGCGCCGTGGACCCGGTCCCTATGGAACTGGGCGAGCCGCTCTACGGCCGCTTCACCGGGGAACGGGCCGCCGCCGGGCAGGAATTGCTTGAAGAGGCCCGCCGGTTGATCGGCGAGGGAGTGGAGCTGTCCACCGAGCTGCTCTTCGGCTCGGCAGCCGAAGAGGTCATCAAGGTTGCCCTGGTCCGCGAGAGCGACCTGATTGTGATGGGCTCGCGCGGCCTGGGCGCCCTGAAAGGGCTGCTGCTGGGCAGCCACACCCAGAAGGTGGTCAGCCACGCTCCGTGTCCGGTGCTGGTGGTGAGGTGACGCGCCTTGCAGATCGAAAAAGCCAGGGAGTCTTTGCAGGCTGCCGAGATGTGCTTCGGCGAGAGGTTGTACAATTCCACTGCTAACCGTGCGTATTACGCTATGTATCAGGCGGCGGTGGTGGCGTTGGAGAGAACTGGCTATCGCCCCCGGGGTGAGACGTGGTCGCACGAAGGCGTACAGTCCACTTTTGCCACCGAACTGACCCGCCGAAGCAAGAGATACCCTGCGGCGCTCGCGCAGCATCTGTCAGATGGTCTATTCCTCCGTAACCGAGCTGATTACACAGAGATCAGCCTGTCGCAGGTACAGGCAAGACGAATCTTGCGCTGGGCACAGGAATTCATAGAGGCTCTTGAGAGGGCATGAGCATGGATACTGGAAGTAGTGAACTGAATACTCTGGTCGGCTCCATGATGGGGCACGTGCGTAGTTTGGCCCCCGATGTGCAAGTCAGATTCAACCCGGCAGTTTATGAAGACGAACGCGCTAACATCGATGTGCTTCCACCATTGGACTGGAACGACGAACGTTGCCTGGATTTGCAGGAGGAGATTGGTGTCCACGTTGTGGACATGCTCATCGAAACAGGGTACCTGATTGGTGTCTACGTGTTTACCCCTGAGCAGCAACTTGCAGAAGCCGGGCACAAAACGGAACAGACCGATCAAGTTCCGACATGGATTGATTCGCTGGAGCCGAGGCAACCGGCCGTAATGGCTGCCGATTGATCGGGCAGTGCCGGGGAACACTGCTTATTCGCCAGAGGAGACGCTTGTGATACAACGAGACAGGGTTGTTTCAACCGTCTGCCCCTACTGTGGGGTGGGCTGTGCGCTTGAACTACACATCAAAGACGAGACCATCTTCAAAGTCACCTCGCCCTTCGACGCGGTGGTCAATCGCGGCAACCTGTGCGTCAAGGGCCGCTTCGGCTACGACTTCATCTACCACCCGCGACGGGTGACCACCCCGCTGATTCGCAAAACCCCGCAGGCGCCGGGCCGCCGAATACAAGCCTTCGACCACTCCGAGTGGCGCGAAGTCTCGTGGGACGAGGCCCTCGACGACACCGCCGGCCGGCTGGCGGAAATCTACCGCCGCGACGGCCCCGACGCGATGGCGGTGTACTGCTGCGCCAAAGCCACCAACGAGGACAACTACCTGCTGCAGAAGATGTTCCGCGCCCTGTTCCGCACCAACAACGTGGACCACTGCACCCGGCTGTGTCACGCCGGCAGCGTCGTCGCCCTGCTCAAGTCGCTCGGCACTTCGGCCATGAGCAACACGGCCTCGGAAGTCAGCCACAACGAGGTGTTCATCGTCACCGGCTCCAACACCACCGAGAACCACCCCATCATTGCCCTGCAGATGAAGGCCGCGGTGGAGAAGCACGGCGCAAAGCTGATCGTGATTGACCCGCGCCGGATCGAGATGTGCGACTACGCCGCACTGTGGCTGCCGCTCAAGCCGGGGACCAACGTGCCGGTGTTCACCGCTATGGCCCACATCATCATCAAAGAGGGGCTGGTCAACCGGGAGTTCGTCGAAGCGCGCACCGAGGGCTACGAAGAGTTCGCGCAGTCGGTCGAGAAGTTCACGCCCGAATACGCCGAAGCCGTCTCCGGGGTGGACCGCCACCTGATCGTCGCGGCCGCCCGCCTGTACGCCAGCGCCCGCAACGCGGCCATCTACTGGGGCATGGGCATCTCGCAACTCTCGCACGGCACAGCCAGCGCGCTGGCCCTCGTCCACCTCGCCCTGCTCACCGGCCACATCGGGCGGCAGGGGAGCGGGGTCAACCCGCTGCGGGGCCAGAACAACGTGCAGGGGGCCTCGGACGCCGGGGCCATGCCCTTCCACTACCCCGGCAACATGGAAGTGAACAACCCCGCCAACGCCGCAAAGTGCGAGCGGGCGTGGAAGATCGAGCCGGGTGGCCTGAGCCGCGTGCGCGGCCTGACCACCACCGAGATTCTCGCCAGCGCCCGGCCCGGCGGGGTGCGCGCCCTGTACCTCATGGGCGAAAACCCGATGATGACCGAACCCAACCTGAACGTCACCCGGCACCACATGGAAAATCTGTAGTTCCTCGTGGCGCAGGACCTGTTCATCAACGAATCCGGCGCCTTCGCCGACGTCTTCCTGCCCGCCGCCTCGTGGGCCGAAAAGGACGGCACCTTCACCAACACGGAGCGGCGGGTGCAGCGGGTGCGCCAGGCCATCCAGCCGCGCGGGGGGGCGCGCCCCGACTGGCAGATCATTTGCGATCTGGCGGAGCGCATCGAGGCGCGCCTGAGTCGCACGAACACCGCTCGCTGGGGTTACGAGGAGCCGGAGGAGATCTTCCGCGAGATGGCCGGCGTGGTGCCCGAGCTGCGCGGGGTGACCTATGACCGGATTGACCGGGTGGGCTTGCAGACCCCGGTGTGGGACGAAGCCCACCCCGGCACCCCGCACCTGTTCACCGAGACCTTTCCCTCCGGGCGGGGGCGTTTCTTCCCGCTGGAGTACGTCCCGGCTGCCGAGCCGCCCGACGAGGAGTACCCCTACATCCTGACCACCGGCCGGCTGCTGGAGCACTGGCACGGCGGCACCCTCACCCGCCATTCGCAACTGGACGCGCTTTACCCGCAGCCGCTGCTCGATATGCACGAGGTGGACGCGGCCCGGGCCGGGGTGAAGAGCGGGGACGTGGTGCGGGTCGCCTCCCGGCGCGGCTCGGTAGTGCTGCGGGCCAACGTTTCCCCCAAAACCAACCCGGGCGTGGTCTTCATCCCCATGCACTTCGCCGAGGCTGCCGCCAATCTGCTGACCATTGCCGCGCTCGACCCGCAGGCGAAGATTCCCGAGTTCAAAGCGTGCGCGGTGAACGTGATGATTGCGAGCGAGGAGGAGTTGGCGAGGCCGGAGGCGAGGACGGAGAGGGGGAGGTATTGAGATCGGCGGAAGGACGTGAGAGCATTGAGGTCGGAGGCAGACCATGGATACTGTGCAAGCACTCTTTGAAAGCCGCGTCAAGCCGCTCTCGATGACCGAGCGGCTGGAATTGATGCGGCTCATGATGGATGATCTTGCAGACTCGGCTCCGCGTTGGGTCGTGGACATCAGCGACCTGTGGAGTGAAGAAGACCTGCGTGACCTGGGCGCGGCGTCGCTCGCCTACGCTTCCAGTCGGGCGCTGGCAGGTGAGGACGATGCTCAAACCGGGTGAGGTGGTAACAGTGGATTTTCCGGGCGTGACCGGAGTTAAGCGTCGCCCCGCTGTGGTGGTATCTACGGTCGAATATCACACTCACCGCCCCGATGTCATCGTCGGTGTGATCACCTCTCAGATCACGAGTGCGATCTCGTCGGTAGACTACCTCCTGCAAGATTGGGCCGCGGCCGGATTGCATCGCCCGTCGGCCTTCCGCGCCTTTCTGGCGACCCTTCCAGCCAGCGCGATTGGCGATCCGATCGGCCGCTGTTCAGGTCGAGACTGGCGGGCGATTCAGGTTCGATTATCGAGGGCCATCGCCGTGCAGGGTGCGAGTTGACCCGTACACTTCGCCGAAGCCGCCGCCAAACGGAACGATCATGGACGGGCACCATCGTATCACAGTGCTTCGCGAGCGGGGCGTTGAGGTAGATGCGCTGCCTCGAGAGGTCGAGCCGAGGCCCTGAAGGGGCAAGACCAATGCCCAAAAACCTGTATTGGATCGAGGGATTATGGCCGGGGCGGCTGGCTATTCTTGCCCGCCCGCGCGGCGGCGAATGGCTCGCA
>CAYZNA010000036.1:0-16896 GCA_964478665.1 uncultured Anaerolineales bacterium | reverse complement strand
GAGCGAGTACAGGGTTTCTGGTTCCTGACCCTGGCAGATCACCAGCGTGCGCGGTTCGGGCGGCGCAGGGGGCACCGGGGTGGGGGTTTCCACCACGATCTGGGTTTCCTTGACCGTGACCACCGAGGTCTCCTTCACCACGACGGTCACAGGAACCTGTACCTCTTGCGGCTGGCAGGCCGCCAGCAAGACACCGGCGATGACCAGCAGGCCAGAGGCCAGCATCCACTTGTTACGAGTATGCATTGTGTTTCTCCTCCTGACTGAAAATAGGTCTCAACGTCAAAGTGTGGGGGGGTTGGATGTATGGAAAATGGTCAGGCTGGCTCACCTCCTTCGCGAGCACCGGTCGCGGGGTCCACTCAAGGGGCCGTCCCTGGCCCCGAGTTCTACGCCGGATAGCGCCAAACGTAGCTTTTCAGGCCGGGGTGTGCGGCGGAAATCGCCGAAAAACGGCCAAAAAACTATAGCATATCGGTTCTGGTGCGTCAAGCAAACCGCCGATCACCCTGCGCTTCGGCAACGATCCCCGCCCCACCGGCATCCGTCGGGTACAGATGGCACGCCACCCGGTGCCCCGCGCGGGCGGAGGGCGCCGCTGCCGCCCGCAGGTCGGGCGCCTCCCGGCGGCAGGCTTCCAGCGCCGCCGGGCACTCGGGATGATAGCGGCAGCCCTGCTGGTAGGGCCGGGGGTGGACTTCTCCCGGCAGCGGGCGGCCCAGCCAGCAACGGGTATATGGGTGTTGCGGATTCTCGAGCAGCGCCCCCGGCGGCCCGACTTCGACCGCCCGCCCGCGATACAGCACCAGCGCTCGCTCGGCCAGGCCGCGCGCTTTCTCCGGCCGGCGCGCGCTCCAGATCAGGGCAAAGGCCTCCCCGCGCGCGGCGCCGGTACCCCCAGCCAGAACGGGGGCCGGCTCATAAAGGGCCATCGGCGCCAGCGCCGCCAGGTCATCCAGTAGAGAGCGCAGCGCCTCCCGCTCCAGCAACTCGCCCAGGCCATCGCAGATCAAAACCGCCGGTCGCAGAACCAGCGCGCGGGCAATGGAAACTCGTTCGAGCATGGCCGTCGAAAGGGCCGGCGGCCGCTCGCGGAACAGAGTTGGGTTGATCTGGAGCCTGGCGCACACCCTTTCCAGCCGCGCTTCGTCCGGACGGGGCCGGGACCCCTGGCCGCCCGGCAACCGCAGCGGTTCTTCCAGCAGTTGGCGGACGGTCTGGCGCGAGTCCAGCGCCAGGCGAGGGTCCGGGTAGACGTATTGCACCTGGCGGCGCACGGCGCGCAGGGCGCGCCCACTCAGCCGGGCAACGTCGCGCCCCATCACCAGAATCCGGCCGCTGTCGGGTTTCTCCAGTCGGGCAAGGGTCTTCGCCAGAACAGTCTTGCCGGCGCCAGCCTCGCCCAGCACAACCAGCCTCTCCCCGGCCCCCAGTTCAAACGAGACAGACTCTACCGCCCGAATTACTCCGCGGCGCTGGCTCCTTCGGAAAAAGCTGCCCTCGAATGCCGGGAAGCGCCGGCAGAGGCGCTCAACCTGCAGCAGAGGCGCCTCCGGCCTCAAGCCACCGGCACCCGGTGCATGGTCCAGGTGATCTGCGCTGTCCGCATGGCGAGTAACGTGCTCACCGTGAACCACGGGACGGTCGATCCGCTCCGGAAGTCAAGGCCCAGCCCTCTGGCCCACTCCAGGTCTGTGCGCCATGGGACCGGCCGGTGCACTCGTTGTCGGGCGGCGCGCGCCAGCAATCTGGCCCTGGCCTCGGGCGACGGCCGCGAACCGGGCGCGGTGATGCGCAGAGTCTGACGGATGAGTTGTCCCAGGTCGTCCATCCACTGAGTGTGATTAAGTGAATTCATAGGCCACCTCCGGCAAGGGAGCCACGCTGCTGCCCAGCCTGCGCCTCAGATTTTCGCGGCCGTAGTGCAGGCGCGACTTTACCGTTCCAACCGGACAGGCCACGATCTCAGCGATTTCGTTCAGGGAAAGGTCATTCAAATAGTAGAGCACCATCACAACCCGCTGGCTCATGGGCAAACCGGAAATCGCATCCCGAACGCGTTCCCATTGATCGTTGTGTTCGGCCTGAAGTTCGGGCGCCAGACTGGCCGGGGCCTTCAGCCGCTCGATGAAGTCCTCCAGCGGGGCAAGCCACTTTGTTCGGCGGGCGGTCCACGTGCAGCTCAAGTTTACAGTCACCCGGTACAACCACGGCGCCAGCGGCAGGCTGAGGTCAATGCGGTCGGCGTAACGGTGCAGCCGCAGGAAGACGTCTTGAGCAATGTCGTCGGCCGCGGCCGGGTCGCCGACGACCGCCAGCGCAGTGCGGTACACCCGGGTCTGGTGACGATCGAACAATTGCCCCAGCGCTTCCAGGTCGCCGGCCTGCAGTCGGGAAATCAGCACCTGATCGTCAAGGGTCATGGGCGCAGTCTGCCTGTCACCTCTACTACTCGTGGGGGCAGCGGGAGGTTCAAGCCGCTGCCGGGTACTTCAGTAGATGAAGATTTCGTAGTAACGACTTTAGTCGTCCGCTGCAAAAGGCGGCTGAAGCCGCTACTACGAGCCAGATTCTTCATCTGAGTATAGCAGAGAATGGCGATTTGCCCTCGCCCCCTGTCCACCCGGCTACGGGACCTCGCGGCAGCGCTGCACCGTTGTCGGGTCAAAGCCGGCAAACAGGCATTCCACCGAGTAGCCACCGGCGGGATCGTCGGCCCGCATGAGAACGTAGGCGCCCCATTGGGCCAGGCGTGTGATCTGCGGCGGCCCGGTGAAGCGCTCCCCGCGCTGGCGCAGCCAGCCGGACAGGGCCTCCCCGGCCCTTACCACGCACTGCGGGCAATCCACTTCCGGCGCTTGAGCGGCCAGCAGGGCCGCAAAGCCGCGCAGGTAGGGCAGACTGGCGTCGTAGCAGTGGGAGAGCTGATCGGCCAGCACCCGGCAGTTGATCCAGGCGCCGTTGTCGAAGTGAATCACCACGATCATGTCGGTGGCCATTCCCAATTCCACCTTGCCCGGCTGCAGGGTATAGACGGCGCTCATCTGTTCGCGCACCCCGGCGATGGCGTTGTAGTTCACTCCGCGTTCCCGGCTCAGCGCAAACAGGTCGCCGGGGTAGGTCCGGCCGGTGCGGATGGCCTCGTGTACCAGCAATGGGGCAACCCGCAGGGGGCGGTTGACGAGGTTATCGGCCGCCAGGCCCAGCCCAACCACGGCGAGCAGCGGCGCGGCCAGCAGGAAGAATGCCTGCGCGCCGAGCCGGTCGCGGGGGGTAAGTGCGTTCAGCACCCCCTCCAGCCGGTAGGGCTGGATCAGCCCCAGTATGGTGAGCACCAGCACAAAGAAGAAGCCAGCCATGAGCAGGCGAGCCTGCCCGGCCGGGGCGAACGGGTACAGCGGCAACCCCCAGAAGCGCCGGTCGGCCAGCCAGATGAGCAGGCTGCGCCCTTCATACGGCCAGTGCCCGGTGAGCCATGTCATCAGGCCGGCCGCCAGCAGCCAGAGCAGCCCGCTGAGTCCGGCCCGCCCTGACCACGCCGCCAGCCAGCCGGCAGCGCCGCCCACCATTATCAGCAGCAGGCTGCCGAGCAGCAGCCGCGGGTAAAGCAGCGGGAGCGGGACTGTGCTCAGGGCCAGGGCATCCGGGCCAAAGGCGCCGGCAGCCACGGCCAGGCCAAGTAGCAGGCCGTGAACCAGGCCCAGCTTGCGCAGCAGGCGGCCGGCGCGGGCAGAGCGCAGGGCGATCTGTGCAGCCACCGGGGAGAGCGGGGGAGCGGTCATGGTTGGCGTGGAAGGATCAGCGGCGTGCGCGCCAGCGCCACCACCAGCCGCCGAGCAGCAGGGCCAGCAGCAGGCCGGCCGCAGCAGCCCCGGCCGGCCCGGTGTCGGGTGGGGGCAGCCGGCCAAGCCGGATCTGGCCGGCGGCGGCCCGGTCCGTGAGCGGCAGCGCGGAATCTGGCAGGCCGTGGTCGCGCAGCAGAAAGGCCGCCACTGCCCAGTACTCCGCCGGCCGCATCGTTCCGGGCGCCTGGTACGGCATGGCTACGCCGATGAAGGCGTACAGATCGGCGGCGGTGGCAAAGCGCGTAAGCGTGCCCGGGCCGAGCAGGGCGGGAACCAGTCGCGGAAGGGTCCAACCGTTCGCGTAGGGGCGCTCGCCGTGGCAGCCGGAATTCCAGCAGTTCTGGTCTTCGGGGGGGTACTGGGCGCGCCATTCGCCGGTCAGGCCCTGGGCGCGGTCGCCGTGGCAGGGCTGGCAGTGCAGCCAATATAGTTGCGCGCCGGTATCGGCCTGGGTGGGGGAGGGCACGGTGGGGGGCGCGGCGAGGCGGTCCGGGGTGGGGGTGTCGGCCTGTGCCTGTGGAACAACTGTTGTGAACAGCGCCATCAACCCGGCGCAGAGGGCAGCCCCGACAGCGTTGTGGTATTTCACCCGACAATTGTTGCCCCGTGATAGCCGAACTCCGCCCACGCGGCCAACAGTCCATCCATCCCACGACACGCTTGATGGGCCGTCCGGCAAAGCCGGGTCGTGGACCCAGAAGCGTTCGCCACGCAGGCAGGCAGACAATAGCCCTCGGCAGACTGCTGGAAATGCGGCAGGCTGAGGTCGGGATTCATGGAGTGGGGTGAAGAGTCTCTCGTGCCAGGCAGTGGGCGGAGGCGCGGATCTCGGTCAGAATGGAATCACTGTAGTAAATCTCGCCCAACACAGCCCCCACTTCCAGTTCGCCCGCGCGCCCGACCCGACCACGGGAGGGGAAGGTCAGGTCTACGGGCACGCGCCAGACCCATCTTCCATCCACGCGTTTTTTCAACTCCGGGTCATCGGCCAGCAGCAGGTTGCTGACGTGTTCGAGCAACAGCACATTCACCTTCTGGCGGGCCACGAGCGCGGAAATCGGCGAGCGTGGTGAGTCCTCCAACACGCTTTCAATCCACAGGGCAAAATCGCGCGAGGCCTCTGGTCCCAGGGCTTTTACCACCGTATCGGGCATTGTCGTTGCGGGCATAGTCGCGCCTCTACAAAAGACCTTCTCCCGGCTCAGCCGGTCAGGAGGTCTCGGAGCAGCCAATACAATTTCAGGCTCCCCGCCCGCGCAGCCGGGGGTCGAGGATATCACGCAGGGCATCGCCCACCAGGTTCCAGCCCAGCCCGAAGAAGATCAGGGCCAGGCCCGGGAAGGCAATGATGTACCAGTGGGTATCCAGGTTGAGGATCCACGGGCGGGCGAAGGAGACAATTTGCCCCCAGTCGGCGTAGCCGACTTCGGTGCCCACGCCCAGGAAACTGAGCGCAGCAAAGGAGATGACGTAGCTGCCCACGTCCAGCGAGGCCAGCACCAGGGTGGGGAAGATGGCGTTGGGCAAGATGTGGCGCAGCAGAATGCGCGAGTCTTTTGCGCCAACAACACGCGCCGCCAGCACGTAGTCGCGTTCCTTGACGGTGAGAATGTCACCGCGCACTACGCGGGCGTAGGTCATCCAGCCGAAGGCCACCAGGGCGATGGTGGGCGGCCAGATGTTTTTGCCCATCACCGGGACAAGCACGGCAGAGAGGGTAAGGGCGGCCAGCAGGAAGGGGAAGGCCATAAAGATTTCGGTGACGCGCATCAGCCCGTCGTCCAGCCGGCCGCCGTAGTAGGCCGAAAGCGAGCCGACGATCACGCCGACCATCAGGGTCAACGCGGTGATCAGCACGCCGGTGAAGATGGCCGTGCGCGTGCCCCAGACGATGCCGTAGTAAATATCCCACTGGCCGCTGGCGGTGCCCAGCAGGTGCACCCACCGGTCCTTGCCGGTAACAGCCGTGTACCACGCCGGGACCGGCGGGGGGCGCACGCGCCATGCGGTGCCCGGCGGCCGGGGCTGCGGGTTGAAGCCGTCGCGCGGGATGGTGTACGGGTCGGCGCCCTTGAGCGGCGGGGCCAGCACCGGGGCCAGGGCGGCGATCAGCGCGAACAACACGATGAGGATCAGTCCGGCAATGGACAGCGGGTTGGTGTACAGGCCAACCAGAACGCGGTACCAGTCCGGCCCGACCAGTAGCTCCACGCGGTTGGGTTCGCGCAGGGTAATGCCGTCCAGTTCGGGGCTGCCGGCGGGCGAGGCGGGCAGGGTCGTAGTGGTCATTCCGACCTCCTCAGTCCAGCCGGACGCGCGGGTCGAGGAAGGCGTACATCACGTCCACGACCAGGTTGGCGCTGATGAGCAGGGTGGCGTTGAAGAGCACGAAGCCGAGCACGGTGAGCACGTCGAGGCTGGCGGCAGCAGTGGCCACCGCCGAGCCGATGCCGGGGTAGTTGAAGATGGTTTCGGTGATCACCACGCCGTTGAGCAGGCCCACGATGGTCAATCCGCTGACGGTGGCCACCGGGATCAGGGCGTTGGGCCGGGCGTGTTTGTTGATCACGTCGCGCTCGTGCAGCCCTTTGGCGCGGGCAGTGGTGACGTAGTCCTGGCGCAGGGCCTCCAGCATGGAAGATCGGGTGATTTTGAGCAGCAGCGCCCAGGAAATGTACGAGAGGGTAATGATGGGCAACACCATGTGGCGCAGCGAATCGAGAAAAATGTCGAAGCGCAGGTTGAGCAGCGCATCCACGGTATTCAACTGGGTGTAGCGGATGAAATCCGCCGAAAGCACTACCTGGTTGGCCCAGTCGGACAGGCGGCCCGGTGGAAACCATTTGAGTCTGGCGTAGAAAAACAGCAGCACCAGCAGGCCAAAGACAAAAGATGGAAATGAGTACCCGATGATACTGAAAACGCGCGCGCCCTGGTCTATCGGCTTGTTGTGATTGACGGCTGCCTGGATGCCCATCCAGATGCCGACGCTGATGATCGGCACAATGCTCCACAGGGCCAGCTCGATGGTGGCCGGCAAGCGGTGCAGCAGCAACTCGATGACAGTCTGGTTGCCGGTGCGGGAGTAGCCAAAATTGCCGCGCAAGATGCCGCCGACGGTCTGCCCGCTCACCGGGTCGGCGCGCCCGACCAGCCAGCGCCAGTATTGCACCGGAAAGGGGTCGGCCAGCCCGTAGCGGCGAATGACAGCATCCAGAGCGCCCTCGGTGTGGGGAATGTCACGGATATAGAGGGCCGAGCGCTCCACCGGGGTGAGCAGTTGCAGCATGGCGAAGATCAGGACGGTGACGCCGAAAACGGTGATGGGCAGCAGCAGCAGGCGGCGGACAATGTAGGCAGTCATTCAACTCTCCCTGCCGGGAACGCGGAGTGCAGACGTTGAGGAAAGAGGGCAGAGAGGCAGGGGCGGGCACTCTGCCCGCCCCTGCTTTCTCCCGGATGGTGCGGATTACTTTCCAGCGATGCTGTAGGCGTAGTAGTAACCGCCAAAGGTGATGGGGTTGTAGTACCAGTTCTGCACCCAGCGCTGTTCGTAGCGGGTGCCGGTGGCCTGGGCCAGGGTGATCTGGATGGCCTGGTCGTGGTGTAGCTTCTGCAGCTCGAAGTAGATCGCTTCGCGCTCTTTGGGGTCAGACGCGGCCACGCCCGCGTTCACGAGAGTCTGGAACCCGGTCTGGATTTCCTCCGGCAGGTTCTGGCGGCCGGCGAAGGTGCCCACGGTGAAGGGCTGCACCCAGTTGTGCGGGTCGTGGATATCCTCGATCCAGCCGCTGACCGCCACCGGCAGTTGCCGGGCGCGGAAGGAGCGCAGCAGGGTAGGCCAGGGCAGGCCGACGATCTCGACCCGGTACAACTCGTTGATCGAGCGCAGGTTGGCCTGCAGGATCTCGCCCACGGTCTGGCGGGTGACGTTGCCGGTGTTGAAGGTCACCTGCACGCGGAAGCCAATCTCCGGCAACTGGCCGTCCCACGCCTGGGCCAGCTCCTCGGCGCACTTGTCAACGTTGTACTCGTACATCTCGCCGTCCGGGTTGTAGCCCAGCATGTCGAGGATGATCGGGCCGTTGTTGCGGACGCCGTCGCCGTTCAGCGCGTCCGCGATGTAGGTGTCGTAGTCGAAGCAGTAGTTGAAGGCTCTGCGGACGTGGACATCGGAGAAGAAGTCGGGCGGGATGCCGTTACCGTCCAGCTTGCCGCTGCCGATGTAGGGGTTGTTGCCGGCCTCGTCGGTGGCGACGTTGAAGTTCAGGAAAACGTCGGTGCGGCTGGGGCTGGGCAGGCCGGCCCACTTGCGCAGCGGCGCGTCGGGGTTGTTGGTCGGGGTGCACTGGAAAGTGCGGAAGTCGCACTCCTCACCCACGAACTCATCTGCCTGCGGGCGGTTGGCGGGCGGCACAGTGACCACCTCGGCGTCGCCGGCCTGCAGCGCGGCGAAGCGGGTGCCCCACTCGCTCACGATCTTGACCACCACGGTCTTGATCACGGGCACGCCGCTCGGGCCACCTTCCCAGATCGGGTCGGTGCGCCAGTAGGCATCGTTGGCCACCAGCACGTACTCTTCGCCGGGGGTCCAGTGATCGAGCTTGTAGGGGCCGGTGCCGTTGATGATGGTCGAGAGCTCGTCGTTCTCGGCGCCGGGCGTGTAGAAGTTCTGCCAGGTGTCGCACGAGCCGTCCCACGCGCCATTCTCCATGGCCCATTCCCTGTCAATGGCCGCGCCCCACGACTGGGCGAGGGTGGCGATGAACGGACCCCACGGCTGAGCCAGATGGAAGGTGAGGGTGCCGGCGGCGTCATCGGCGACCACTGCCGCCTGGACTTTGTCGCACACCGCCTTGAGATCTTCCGGAGTGGCGTTGGCCAGCAGGCCTTCCTTGTACCCGGCGTAGGCGCCCTCGGCAATCTCCTCGGTCACATCACCGGAGGTGTAGCCCAGGATCGGCTCCAGCAGCAGCCACTGCGGGCCGTTGGAATCCGATTGCAGCAAACCACGCTGGAAGCTGTAGGCGAAGTCGCCGGCGGTCAGGTCGTTGCCGTTGTGGAACTTGACGCCCTGGCGGATATTGAAGGTGTAGGTCAGGCCGTCAGCGGAGATGCCGCCGTTGTCCTGGCTGGGCACTTCCATGGCCAGCATGGGCACGTAGCCGGTGGGGTCGGTGTGGTTGAAGTAGATCAGCCCTTCCATCACATTCTGGATCAGAGCTGCGCTGGCGGTGTCGTAAGCCAGGTTCGGATCCATGGTGTCAATGTCGCCGAACACCAGCTCGGTATACGTGGTCGGGTCGGCTTTCTTGAATTCGACCGCCTTCTTGGGTTCGGGGGTGGCGGTGACCACCACTTGCTGCACCACAGGCGTGCCCTTCACTTCCACGATCTGGGTCTGGACGATCACCTCGGGCGTGGGGATGGCAGCCGGCGCGCAGGCTGCGAGAATCATGCTGGCGACGATCAACAGGCCGAATGCCGTCGCCAGGCGTTTTTTGGTAAACATGAGTTACTCTCCTCCTGAAAGACTGTGTATTCCAGTTAGCTTGCGAATGCGGGGGGTGGCCAGGGGCAACCCGCCGTGTTGATTGGATCTCTGGCTGTTGGCATCACCTCCTTTTCTTTCCGCTTCTTTCCGCCAGCCCACCGTTTGCTTCGCAGCGGCCGGCCTCACACACGATGGCAGGCCACACGATGCCCGGGGGAAGCTTCGCGCCAGTCCGGTTCCTGATGATAGCACAGATCAATGGCAATGGGGCAGCGAGTGTTGAACGGGCAGCCCCGGGGCGGATTGGCCGGGCTGGGTACATCGCCAGTCAGGATCACACGCTGGCGACGCTCCTCCACCACCGGGTCGGGGACCGGCACGGCTGAGAGCAGGGCCTGGGTATAGGGGTGGAGCGGGTTGGTATATAGCTCTTGTTGATCGGCCATCTCCATCAGTTTACCGAGGTACATGACCGCCACCCGGTCGGAGATGTGCCGCACCACGCTCAGGTCGTGGGCTATGAACAGATAGGTCAGCCCCATCTTGCCCTGCAGTTCTTCCAGCAGATTGATGACCTGTGCCTGTATAGATACATCCAGCGCAGAGATAGGTTCATCACAAACAATGAAAGAGGGGTGCAGCGCCAGCGCGCGGGCAATCCCAATGCGCTGGCGCTGGCCGCCAGAGAACTCGTGGGGGAAACGCGCGGCGTAGAGCGGGTTGAGGCCCACGATTCGCAGCAGCTCGGCTACCTGCTCGTCCCTTTCCCTGCGCCGCGCCACCCCGAACACCTCCAGCGGTTCGGCAATGATCTGCCCGACCGTGATGCGCGGGTTGAGCGAAGCGTAGGGGTCCTGAAAGATCATCTGCATTCTCTGGCGCTTCTGGCGCAATTGCTCGCCCTTGAGGCCCGTCAGGTCTTCTCCCTCAAACTGCACACGCCCGGCGGTGGGTTCGTACAAGTGCAGGATCACCCGCCCGGTGGTGGATTTTCCGCAACCGCTTTCCCCCACCAATCCCAGGGTTTCCCCGCGGCGCACGTCGAACGAGACTCCATCCACCGCCTTGACTGCCCCCACCTGCCGCCGAAATACCCCTCGCCGGATGGGGAAATGCATTTTCAGGTTCTCGACTTTGAGGATCAGATTGCCGTCAGCCGTCATAGCGTGGTTGTCCTCGGTCAATGTCCCACCAGCAGGCCACGTCGTGTCCGCGCTCGATGGAAAGTAGCAGGGGGTTGGCCGCGCGGCAGCGATCAAAGGCGTAGGTGCAACGCGGGGCAAACGGGCAACTGCGGGGTGGGGTGAGCATATCCGGGGGCAGCCCCTGGATATTCGCCAGACGTTCGGCGCGATGCTCGTCCACTCGCGGCAGCGAACCCAGCAAGCCTCGGGTGTACGGGTGCTGCGGGTTGGCGTAAAGTTCCTTCACCGGCGCGTGCTCCACCACGAAGCCGGCATACATTACCACCACCCGCTGCGCGATTCCGGCCACAATGCCCAGATCGTGCGTGATCCAGATGATCGCCATGCCCAACTCCTGACGCAGGCGCTTCACCAGCTCAATGATTTGGGCCTGAATGGTTACATCGAGCGCTGTGGTTGGTTCGTCGGCAATCAGGATCTGCGGGTTGCAGGCCAGCGCCATGGCAATCATCACCCGCTGGCGCATGCCGCCCGAGAACTGATGGGGATAATCCTCCAACCGGGCCTCGGCGCCGGGGATGCCAACCAGGCCCAGCAACTCGGCAGCGCGCTCGCGGGCCTGCTCACGGTTCATCCCCAGATGCAGCATGAGCGGCTCGCAGACCTGCTTACCAATGGTCAACACCGGGTTGAGCGAGGTCATGGGGTCTTGAAACACCATCCCGATCTGTGCGCCGCGCACGTTGCGGATTTCCTCCGCATTCATCTTGAGCAGGTCGCGGTTTTGAAACACTGCCTCGCCGGCCTCGATCTTGCCCGGCGGCATGGGGATCAGACGCAAGATTGAAAGCATGGTGACGCTCTTGCCGCAGCCACTTTCCCCCACAATGCCCAGGGTCTCTCCTTCGTCCAGATGAAAACTGACGCCGTTCACCGCGTGCACCACCCCCTCGTGGATGTGGAAACGGGTGACGAGATCTTTGACTTCCAGAACAGTGGTCATAAAGGATAAGGGCCTCCGGGTTGGGGAATCTGGCATTCGAAGTACGGCGACGGAATCGGCCGTTGCACTCCAGGGAAACGCCCACCAGTCGCCGCGCCACCGGCGTTCGATCCTGATTCAGAAACAAGTTTGGGGAGAGCCCGCGTCCAGCAAAGAAATGAAGAACCTACTGGCGGCGGGAATCGGGTTGCCAGGTTTTCAACCTTCAGCAGAGGAATCCGGGGGCTACTCAACAGCAGAGACACGGACGCGCGCCTATTGTACTCCGAAGTTGGGCCTGCGGCAATTCTCCGCGCCCCCCCCGGCGATGGAAGGATGGAAGATAGAGGCCAACACGCCTTCGACCACAAGTGGGATTCTACCGTAAGTACTACTTCTGGAACGGTGCAGAAGTTCAGTGAAACCACTCTGACAACATTCACCGGCGCGGCGCAGGGAACGCTGACTCAGCCACGCGGGGCTCCGGTCAGGGCCTGCGCCAGCCGGCTGAGGGCGCAGCGATCGGCCTCGCTCAGCTCTAGCTTCAGCAGCAGGTCCGGGCGGCGCTCAAAGGTGCGGCGCAGGGCCTGCTCGCGCCGCCAGCGAGCAATGCGGGCGTGATCTCCGGAGAGCAGCTCCTCCGGCACGCCCCAGCCGCGAAAGACCGGCGGGCGGGTGTAGTGCGGGTACTCCAGCAGGCCGCTGGCGTGCGAGTCATCGGCCATGGCATCGGCGTCGCCGAGCACGCCGGGCAGACAGCGGGCCACGGCGTCAACCAGCATCAGCGCCGGCAGCTCGCCGCCGGTCAGCACAAAGTCACCCACCGAGATTTCGTCGGTCGCCAGGTATTGCCTCACGCGCTCGTCCACACCCTCGTAGCGGCCGCAGATCAGCGCCAGCCGGGGCTGCCCGGCCAGTTCCTGCGCCACACGCTGGGTAAAGGGCCGCCCCTGCGGGGTGAGCAACACCACCGGGCAGGTTTCCCCGGCCAGGGCTGCTTCCACCGCGGCGAAGATCGGCTCGGGCTTCATCACCATGCCGCCTCCGCCGCCGTAGGGCAGGTCGTCGGCGACATGGTGTTTGTCGGCGGCGTAATCGCGGATGTTGTGCAGGGCCACTTCCAGCAGCCCGGATTCCTGGGCGCGCTTGAGGATGCTGTGCTGCAAGTAGCCGGCCAGCATCTCCGGGAAGAGGGTGAAAACGTCAATGCGCACGGGGCGCATTGTAGCACAGAGACGGCCCCCACCAATTGCGTCTCGCCCGGCAGTAGACTAGAATACGGGCGAGATGGCAGAACCCTGGCCCGACACAACCCTGGAACTGACCCCGCGCGGTATTCCGGTCAGCCTGCGCCCCTTCTTTCAGGAGTACCGGCTGGAAGACCTTGACCCGGCTCGAAACGCATATACGGTGATCGGACGCACGCTGGCCTGGGGGGACGTTCTGGAAGCGCGCTGGCTGTTTGGCCTGTACGGCCCAGAACGGCTACGGGAGTGGGTGCGGGAATACGGTTGGTATGGGGGCTGCCCAGGCGCCAGTTTAAGTTCTGGCTGTGCGTTCTGGATATTCAGGAATATCGTCGGGGAGAACGGATATGGCCCCACTGACCTGGCCACACTGGCAGGCCATAACTCCCGCAGCTCGCTCTCTCATTGTTGCCCTGGGCACACTGCTCTCAGTTCAGCCTTTCTATCTGGCCGGAGGCACCGCCGCCGGCCATACACACGACTGAGGAGGGGGGGAGCAAGCGCCCGGCGGTCTGTGTTAGAATCGGGGCACAGTGGCGAGCAAGTCGCCGAAGGGCAAGTCGAAGAGACATCATGGAGAATCAACGTGGCACAATCCCCGGTAGTGACCGATGACATCGTCGTAGCGCTGGATTACACCCTGCGCGTGGATGGTGAAGTGGTAGATACTTCGGACGGCGGCGAGCCGATTGAGTTCCTGCAGGGCGGCGGCGAGATCGTGGTCGGGCTGGAAGATGCGCTGTACGGCATGAAGGCCGGCGAGCGCAAGCAGATTGTGGTCTCGCCGGAGGACGGCTACGGCGAGCTGGACCCGGAGGCCTACGGCGACTTCCCCATCGAGGAGTTCCCGGAGGACATTCCGCTCGAGCCGGGCGTCGAACTGAACATCGAGGACGAATCCGGGGAGAGTCTGGATGCGGTGGTCGACTCGGTGGCCGGCGGCAACGTGCGCCTGAACTTTAACCACCCGCTGGCCGGCAAAGACCTGCATTTCGAGGTGACGGTCGCAGGCATTCGCCCGGCCACTGAAGAAGAACTGACGCACGGCCACGCCCACGGCCCGGACGGGGGTCATTGAACCTGATCCTGGCCTCCGCCTCCGCCCGCCGCTGCGAACTGCTGGCGCTGACCGGCCTGCCCTTCCGCGTGTTGCCAGCGGAGGTGGACGAAACCCGGTTGCCCGGCGAGTCCCCGGCCGGGTACGTGCTGCGCCTCAGCCGGGAAAAGGCCCGCCGGGCGGCCGCAAGCATCCCGCCCGGCCCGCTGGTGCTGGCCGCCGATACCACCGTGGCGGACGGCGACGAAGTGCTGGGCAAGCCGGCCACGCCCGAGCAAGCGCGCCAGATGCTGCGCCGCCTGCGCGGCCGCAGCCATGCGGTGCTGACCGGCCTTGCCCTGCTCGATACGCGGGGCGGCCGGCTGCTGACTGACCTGAGCCACACCGAAGTGCCCATGCGCGCCTACAGCGAGTCCGAGATAGAAGCGTACGTCGCCAGCGGCGATCCCTTCGACAAGGCCGGCGGCTACGCCATTCAGCACAACGGCTTCCGGCCGGTAGCCGGCCTGGCCGGGTGCTACGCCAACGTGATGGGGCTGCCGCTGTGCCACCTCACCCGGCTGCTGCGCTCGCTGCACTCGCTGGCGGCCGAGCCGCCGGCGGACGTCCCCACCGCCTGCCAGGCATTCACCACCTACCGTTGCCCGGTGTACGACCGCATTCTGAGGCGCGAACTGTGAACCGCCGGCGATACGCCCGGCCCGCTGCGCTCTGCGCCCTCGCTCTGCTGCTCGCCTCGTGCGGACGGCCCCCCTCCCCAACCGCCTCGCCGGTCCCGGCCACGCCCACCCTGCCAGACGCCTCCATCGTCACCTCCGCGCCGCCCGACCCGGAAGGCACTATGATCTCATACCTGGAGGCCTGGCAAAAAGGCGACTACGCGGCCATGTACTCCTACCTCACCCCGCTCAGCCAGGATGCCATCAGTCTGGAGGACTTCGCCAGGCGCTACGAGGACGTGCGCATCACCGCCACGCTGGAGCGCGTGGAGACCGAGCTGCTGGCCGCTGCTGCACTACAGCCGGAGTCAGCCGAGGCCACCTATCGGGTCACTTTCCACACCCGGCTGGTGGGTAGCTTCAGCCGGGAGATCACCGTCGGACTCAAACTGATCCAGGGCACGTGGCGCATCGCCTGGGCCGACGGGCTGATTCTGCCCGAACTGGCCGGCGGGAACACGCTGCTGATGGACATCAAGGTGCCGGCGCGCGCCAACATCTACGACCGCAACGGCAACGCCCTCGCGGCCCAGGGCGACGCGGTGGTGCTGGGCATTGTTCCCGGCCAGATCACCGACGAGGACGGCCTGCTGCGCGAACTCTCGCGGCTGCTGGGCCGGCGGGCCGAGGCCATCAAAGAAGCCTACCAGTATGCCCGGCCGGACTGGTACGTGCCCATCGGCGAGGCCTCCGCCGGCGAGGTGCAGGCCAGGCTGGAGACGCTCTCCGGCCTCGGCGGGCTGGTGATGCAGACCATCCACACCCGCTACTACACTGCCGGCGGGCTGGCGCCGCAGGTGCTGGGCTACGTGGCCTACATCCCGGCCGATCAACTGGACGAATACAAAGCCCTCGGCTACCGGGTGGACGAGAAAGTGGGCATTTACGGGCTGGAGAAGTGGGGCGAGCCGTACCTCTCCGGCAAGCGCGGCGGAACCCTGAGGGTCGCCAGCCCGGCCGGGCAAATTGTGGCTTCCCTTGCCGCCAGCGAAACGCAGCCGGCCCAGGCAATCTACACCACTCTGGATCGCGATTTCCAGCGGCAGGTGCAGGAGGCGCTGGGCGATTTCAGGGCCGCGGCGGTGGTGCTGGACAAAAACACCGGCGAGGTGCTGGCCATGGCCTCCTCGCCCGGCTACGACCCCAACCTGTTCGATCCGCTCAACCGCAACAATACCTTGCTCTCGCAAGCCTTCAACGACCCGGGCCGGCCCTTCCTCAACCGCGCCACCCAGGGGCAGTACCCGCTCGGCTCGGTGTTCAAGATTATCACCATGGCCGCCGCGCTGGATTCTGGCCGGTACACGCGCGACACGGTTTACAACTGTGGCGCGTACTTCACCGAGGGCGGCTTCAACATGGCCGACTGGACGGTGGAATACCAGTTCCCCCCTACCGGACCGGTGGACCTGGTGGGGGGGCTGACCCGCTCCTGCAACCCCTACTTCTGGCACATTGGCCTGGACCTTTTCCTGAGCGGCGACCCCTTCCGCGTCCCGAACATGGCCCGCGCCTTCGGCCTGGGCCAGGCCACCGGCATTGGCGCCGTGGCCGAGAGCACCGGCCAGATCCCCGACCCGGACTGGAAGCTGCAAACAAAGGGAGAGGCCTGGCAGGCCGGGGACAGCGTGAACTCCGCCACCGGGCAGGGGGACGTGCAGGTGACGCCGCTGCAGGTGGCCCGCTTCATCGCCGCCATCGGCAACGACGGCACGCTCTACCAGCCACAGCTCATCGCCAGGATCGTGCCCCCGGACGGTAACCCCAGCTTCCAGTTCCAGCCGGAGCTACAGGGGACGCTGCCGATCAACCACGACACGCTGATCGCCATTCAAGACGGCATGATCGGCGTTGTGACCGCCCGCAACGGCACTGCCGCCAACCGCATGCGCGGCCTGGGGGTGCGGGCCGCCGGCAAGACCGGCACCGCCGAGGACCCACCGCGCCTGCCCCATTCGTGGTTTGCCGGTTACACCTTCGATGACCGCCCGGACCGCCCGGACATTGCCGTGGTGGTGATCGTGGAAAACCAGGGCGAAGGCTCGGCCTATGCGGCCCCGATCTTCCGGCGCATTGTGGAAGATTACTTCTATGGCTCGCCCCAGACCCTGTATTGGTGGGAATCGGCCTTCGGCGTCACCGCCACCCCCGAACCCGGAGGGACCCCGGTCCCCGGCGACACGCCGACACCCGCCTCGCCTTGAACTCGAGATTGGAGATTGGAGATTGGAGATTGGAGATTGGAGATTGGAGATTCACATCACCAGCCCCCAATCCCCAATCCCTGATCTCTAATCCCCAATCCCTGATCTCTAATCCCCAATCCCTGATCTCTAATCCCCAATCCTTGATCCTGTAGTTTAGAGCCCAAACTTGGCCCGGATTGCTCTGGGCTTGCTGCACTTTT
>CAYZNA010000035.1:10536-17000 GCA_964478665.1 uncultured Anaerolineales bacterium | reverse complement strand
CCCTCGCCGACCGCCACTCCCACTCTAACTCCCACTCTAACTCTAACTCTAACTCCAACCCCGGCCGCGACCAACACCCCCGGCCCCTCGCCGACGCCCAGCAACACCGCGCCGCCTCCGCTGGCGCCGCTGCCCAGCAGCACGCCCATCCCGGCCGTGCCGGCCACGGCGACCGCCGTGTCAGAAGTGGCGGGCATTCAGGCGCAACCGCAGGTGGGCGAAGCGTGCGGCACGGTCTGGGATGACGCCAACAGCAACGGCAGGCTGGATCCAGGCGAATCCGGGCTGGCCGGCGTGACCATCACGCTCAACCCGGGCGGCCTGGTGCAGTTGACCAACGCCATCGGTGACTTCAGCTTTGCCGGTCTGGCCCCGGGCGTTTACCAGGTGCTGGAGACCGACCCGCCGGGCTTCATCTCCACCACGCCCAACAACCTGAACCTCACGGTTGCAGCCGGAGAATGCACCCGCGCGGACTTCGGCGATCGCCGGCCGGTGACGCCCACCGTCACCCCGCGCCCGACCTCCGAAGTGGACGTGCTGGGCATCCAGCGCGTGCCCGACACCGGCGGCGTGCTGAACGAAAACCAGGCCCGTCGCTGGCGCTCCGCCTCGCGATTGTGGCTGCTGTTCGGCATTCTGGTGGGCATGGTCCGCCACACGCAAACCCCGTACTCGCGGGCGGACGTGCAGTGGATGATCGACTCGGCGCGCGACCGGCTGCGCTGGCGGCGAATTGACCGCAAGTTCAAGCGCCGCGACCCGCGTAAGTAACACCACACCGAAAAAGAGACCGGCGGGGGCATAGCCCTCCGCCGGTCTCTTTTCTTTCGTCGCAGAACGGGCTGCGACCGGCCCCGTTAGAGGTTTGCGAAGCGATACCCCACCCCGCGCGCGGTGAGTATGTACTCCGGGTTCTCCGGGTCGCGCTCGATTTTCTTGCGCAGGTAATGAACATAGAGCTTGAGGCTCTCGCGGGCCTCGGCATACTCCGGCCCCCACGCCTGGCTGAGCAATTCGGAACGGGTGAGCACTCGCCCGGCGTTGTGCGCAAGAATGCCCAACAGTTCAAATTCCTTGGGCGTCAGTTCCACCAGCGCCCCGCGCACTTCTACCTCCCGGTTGAGGAAGTTGATCCGGAAGTCGCCGTCACTGAAGGTCAGCTCGTCGGTGGTCTCCTGGCTGGGTACGCGGCGCAGGTGGGCCTTCACACGGGCGATCAACTCGCTGTTGTCGAAGGGCTTGACAAGATAATCGTCGGCGCCCAGCTCCAGCCCGCGCACCACGTCCTTGATGCTGGTCTTGGCTGTCAGGAACACAATGGGCACGTCGGAAAGCTCCCGCAACCGGCGGCAGACCTCCCAGCCATCCATGTTGGGCATCATCACGTCCAGCAGCACAATGTCCGGGTGCTCCTGATACGCCTTGCGCAGCCCCTCTTCGGGGGAAAAGGTCTCCACTACCTCAAATTGGTTGTGCTTGAGAATGGTGCTTATCAGCCAGACGGTACTCTCGTCATCGTCAATGATCAGTACTTTCTCGGCCATGTTCTTCTCCTTGCGGGTATAGAGTGTTCACAACTCCCGCCTGCCCCCAGTAACCGGCGCCGCGACAGGACGTTTGGGACGAGGACCGGGAATCACTCCGGTGACCTCTAACCGAAATTCTAGCACGTTAGAATTCTGCATGCAAATGGTAAGAAGCGCCCGGCGCCCGCCGGCGGCTTGTCCATTTCGCCCGTTCTGTGCTAGTATCCCCGCCTGTACCTGCTCGGCCCTGCACGACAATCCGGGTGCAGAACGCGCCGGCCCTGGCTGAGTGAGCGTTGAGGAGGGTGAATGCCAATCCGACGAGAGTTTTTGACGTGGAGCGATGTGGATAAGCTGATGGACTATCTACTCCCCCAGTTCCGCACCGAATACGAGGCCATGGTGATCATCACCCGCGGCGGACTGATCCCCGGTGGGCTGCTGGCGCAGGCCATGAACATCACCCACATCCTGACCGCGGCGGTGGATTTCCCGCACCAGTTCCAGCAAGAGTCGCAGAAGCTGATGGCCTGGCCGGAGTTTATCCAGTTTCCCGCCGGCGATAAGCTGGCCGGGCGCAACACGCTGGTGGTGGACGATGTGTGGGGTTCTGGCCGGACGATCACGGCAGTGAAGAACAAGATCGTCGCCGCGCGGGGCACCCCGGAGATGTGCGTGCTGCACTTCAACCCCTATCGCTCGCTCTTCACCCACAGCGAGCCGGACTACTACGCCGCGGTCACCGACGCCTTTATCGTGTACCCGTGGGAAGTGGACCGCGGCGCCGACCTGTCGCTGGCCGGGGAACCACAGCGTCTGGGTTGAGACCGGCTATTTCGGCCCGATCGCAATGTCAGCAAAGGCGGTCATGCCCCAGCGCAGGCCGGCCTCCGTTGAGTCAAGGTCCAGCGTAACCGCATAGGTGACGTTACCGCGATTGGCCTCGGCCAGGGCGGCGATCTCGCGCACCGTGGCCGGGAAACTCTGGCCGGGGAAGGCATCCAGCGTGACCGTCCCCCGCTGGCCGGGCCGGATGTGCACCACGTCGGTCTCGGCCAGGTCGCCGGTTACCACCTGCCACTGCCCCAATACCCCCAGAATCACCACCGGAACGCCTGGCGCGACCACCTCGCCCACCTCCACGTTGAGCGCCGCCACCGCGCCGTCGAAGGGCGCCACCAGCCGCAGGTCATCCAGCGTGGTGCGGGCGGCCTGCAGCGCGGCCCGGGCCACCGCCAGCGCGGCCTGCGCCTGCCCCACGCCGGCCTGCGCCACGGCCTGCTGCTCGGCGGTGGGGCCGGCCTGCGCCAGCGCCAGTTGGGCCTCCAGCGCCTGCGTCTGGTAGGCGGCGGCGTTCACGGCGCTGTTGGCGGCGGCCAGTGCCTGCGGGTCGGCGCCCTGCAGCAGCCGGTCGAGCGTCGCCTGTGCGGCGTCCACCTGCTGATTGGCGGCGTTCAGAGCGTAGCGCGCTCTTTCCTCGGTCGGCCCGGCCAGATACTGGATGTTCTTGATCACGTCGTCGTAGGCCAGTTGGGCCTCCTTCTGGACGGATTGGGCCGCGGCCAGGGCTGCCTGCGCGGCAGCGATGGTGTCCCGGGTGGGGCCGTCGGCGACCTGGTTGCGTTGCGCGGCTGCTTGATCCACGGCCGCGCGGCTGGCCTTGATCTGCGCTTCCAGCACGGCGATCTGCTCCGGGCGGGTCCCGGCCAGGGCCTGATCGTGCTGCGCCTGAGCCAGCCTGACCCCGGCCTGCGCCTGGGCGACCGCGGCCTGCGCCTGAGCCACCGCGGCCTCGGCCCCCGCCGGATCCAGCCGGGCCCGCGCCTCCCCGGCCCGGACCGGTAGCCCCTCGCTCACCAGCACCTCCGCCACCCGGCCGGAGGCGCGGAAGGCCAGCTTTGCCTCGCGGGCCGGTTGGATCTTGCCCTCGGCGCTCACCACGGTGGGCGCCCCGGCTGCCGCCGGGCCGGGGGCGGCCGGGGTGGCCGTGGTCTCCGTTGTGGGCGCCAGATAGCGGGCATAGCCGGCGTACCCCGCGCTGGCCAATACGGCCACGATCAAAATGCCGGTGAGGATCTTTCGAAGGTTCATAAGGTCTCCGGTCCACTACTCGTGCTTGATTGCCTCGACAATGTTCACGGCGGCGGCCCGCCAGGCGGGATACAGCGCCGCCCCCTGCGATACGATTAGCGCGATCACCCCGCCGGTAAAGAAAGCCCGCGAGGCGAAGACAAACTGCAGGTTGTACCCGCTCAGGTTGTTGAGGGCCACCACGAAAATTCGGGCCATGGCATAGCCAAAGGCCAGCCCAAAAGCCCCGCCGATGGCGCCCAGGGTGGCGGCCTCCGCCAGCACCATGCGGCGCACCTGCGCCTGCGTCATGCCCAGCGAGCGCAGCCCGCCGATCTCACGCCGGCGCTCCAGCACGTTCATCATCAGTGTGTTGATCACGCCCAGCGCGGCAACCACGATCCCGATCAACCCCAACACGTCGAACAACTGGAAGGACTGCGCTGAAAGCGTGAGGATTTTGCTCTTGAATTCCTCGGTGGTCTCCACCGAGATGTTGCGGCTGGCCTTATACTTGTCCTCGATGTTCTGGCGCACCTGAGCGATGGTGTAGCCCGGCGCGACCTTGATGGTGAACCGGTCGGCGCCGGATTGGCTGAACCAGCGGCGCATGTCGTCATACGTGCCGCTGACGATAAAACCCTGCCCGGTGAAATCCACCGCCACCGCCGCCACGTAGAAATCGTGCTCGCCGCGCCGGGTGATCAGCCGCAGGGTGTCCCCCTGCTGCAGGTGGAAGCGGTCCGCCACCACCGTGGAGACAAACAGCGCCCCGTTCTGCGCCAGTCGTTCCCAGTTGGCCTCCGCGTCGTTGCCCGCCCCGCGTTTTGCGCGTTGGTCAACGGCAAACTGGAACTGGCCCACCTGCCGGTAGGTAGCGGGGTCCACTGCGGCAAAGATGATGGTATCGTCGCCGGTCATGTCGGCCGGGACGGAGGCGGGGGCCACCCTGGCCGCGAAGTAGCGCACCGGGGTGATGCCTCCCACGCCCTCCACCGCGGCCAGTTGGCGGCCAAACTGCTCTCGCATGGGCAACGGGGCGCGCACGTACAGATCGCCGCCCAGGGCGGTATCCAGCCACGAGGTGATATCGGTCTCAAACGAGGTGGTCAGCGAGCCAATGCCGATCACCATGGAGATGCCGATCATCAGCGCCGCCACGGTGAGCGAGGTCCGTCCGGGCGAGCGCTGCACGTTGCCCGATCCCAGCCGGCCCTCGTTGCCATAAGTCCACGTGGCCACGGGGCGCAACAACCATTCCAGCGGGCGGACCACCAGCGGCACGGTCAGGGTGGCGCCGAACATCAGAATCAGGATGGACAGGCTGCCCACCGGGAATTCGACCGCCACGCGCCAGGGGATGTGATAGAGCGCGGCATAGGCCACGCCCATCAGCTCCAGCCCGGCCATCCACGCCAGCCGGCTGGCGCCGCCGATCACGGTCGGGGTGGCCTGCGAGCGCAGCGCCTCCAGCGGCGAGACCCTGGCCGCCTGGCGGGCCGGCAGCAGCGCCGACCCGAGCGTGACCAGCCCGCCCACCAGCAGGCTCTGCAACACCCCGGCCGTAGGAACGCTCAGGGTGCTGATCTCGGTGGCGACTACCGCGCCCAGCATGGCGATCAGCCCGCGCGCCAGCAGCACCCCGAACCCGACCCCGAGCGCCGAGCCGAGGGCGCCCAGCACCGCGGCCTCGGTCAGCACCAGCCCCAGAATCTGGCGGCGAGTCATGCCCAGGGCGCGCAGCAGCCCGATTTCGCGGGCGCGCTCCATCACGGTCATGGAGAAGGCGTCGTAGATGAGGAATGCGTTTAATGACACGGCCACCACCGAGAAGAACGACAGGCCCTGCTGATAGGTGGAGAGCATCTGCGTGACCAGTTGCCCGCGCGAGGCCGGATAGGACACGTCGTAGTCTTTGCCCAGCCGGTCCTGCAGCGCGGCCTTGAGGGCCTCCAGCGCAGCCGGGTCGTCGGCCACCTGCGGGTCGGCCACAATGTCAATCTCATCCACGTTGCGGCCGCGCCCGAACAGGTCCTGCGCCACCTCGAGGGGGGTGAAGGCAATGTTGCCGTCGTTCAGCAACCCGGCGCCATCCTTCGCGATCAGTCCCACGATGCGCAGCCGCGCCTGCCCGCCCGGGATCAGGACCACCAGATCGTCGCCCACCCGCAGCGATTTGTCGGCGGCGTATTTCTCGGTCAGTACGGCCTCGTAGGCCTCCGGGCGCAGGAACCGGCCACTGGTGAGTGTGTATTGCCGCACCAGCGGGTCGGCCTGCGGATCCACCCCCAGCAGGTGCAGGTTGTTGCCGGAGGCTTGCCCGCTCAGCCCGAAGGCGATAGACCAGTTGCCGGCCTCGCGCGCCAGCAGGGTGGTGGCCTGCGCGGCCGGGGCGGCCACCTGCACGCCGGCAGCGCCCTGCACCCGGTCGAGCATCTCGCCGTCGAAGCCGCTGCCGTCGGCGGAGCCGGGCAATACGATCAGGCTGGCCTTGCCGGAGGCCTCGTTGAACACGCCCCGGATGGATATGAGGGTGCTGTCGTTAGTGATGGCGATAGCCAGAATCACCGCCACGCCCAGCACGATGCCCAGGCAGGTGAGGGCGGTGCGCATCCAGCGCACGCGCATGTTGCGCAGCGCAAGGAGTACGGATGTGAGCGGCGCGAACTTACCCCAGAACATAGGGATTCGCTTGTGCTATACTGTGCAGCGACTTCCTGGAGTGAAGCAGTGCATGGATATTGAAACCATTCGAACTCTTATCCTCCAGGGCCGCTCTCTTGTCAAGGCACATGCCTTTCACCACGCAGTAAAAGAAGGTTTCGCTCCCGAACATATAGAAGCTGCCGTTCTTTCCGGGAGAAT
>CAYZNA010000035.1:2330-10526 GCA_964478665.1 uncultured Anaerolineales bacterium | reverse complement strand
TGCGCAGCCGCGCGCTGGTCTGCGGCAGGGTTGTGATTGATACGGTTGCTGTCTACCTGCACGTTGTTTGCGAACTCAATCCGCACGGGCAGGTTGATCTGGTGACAGCCTACATCCCCGATCCCGTTCGATGGGAGACGCCTCCCTTCAGGAGGAGACGACGATGAGCGACTTTCAGTTTCAGCCCCCGTTGTGTGAGCAGCACCACATTCCGATGGTATGGCGGGATGACGCTGACTACGTTTATGATGATGAGGGCGTGCAAGTGGTTGTGCGCCACATACAGGCATTTGTCTGTCCGCAGGGCGATGATCAGGCTTTTGCGCCGGGTGTTGCAAAAGAACTATACCCCATCGTCCGCGAATTAGTGGCAACAGCAAAACGTGCCCGCGCCGCGCACGCCGCGCGCGCTACTCCGCTGGAATACCTGGTGACAGCCTGATTTCTGGCTCACAGTTCCAACCCCGCCATCACCTCCACAATCGGTTGTACGTTGTGATCCGGCTGGCCGTTGTGCAACTCGCGCACAATCTGGCCGTCCTTCAGAAACACCACCCGATCGGCGTAGCTGGCAGCGCGCGGATCGTGGGTGACCATCACGATGGTGGCGCCCAGCTCATCGCAGGTGCGGCGCAACAGCTCCAGAATCGCGGCGCCGCTCTTCGAGTCAAGGTTGCCGGTCGGCTCGTCGGCCAACACAATCTCCGGGTCGTTGGCAAAGGCGCGGGCGATGGCTACCCGCTGCTGCTGGCCGCCGGAAAGTTGGTCGGGCTTGTGATGCCGGCGGTCGCTCAACCCCACCATCTCCAGCAGCCGGTTGATCTTCCCGCGGTGCGCGCCCAGGTTCTGGCCGTCAATTAGCAGCGGCAGGCCAATGTTCTCCTCGGCGTTCAGCGTGGGCAGCAGGTTGTAGAACTGAAAGATAAAGCCCACCTTGCGCCGCCGCACCACCGTGATCTGGTTGTCCTGCAGCCGTGAGAGCGGCTGCCCCGCCAGCGTGACCTCGCCCTCGCTGGGGCCGTCCAGCCCGCCCAGCAGGTGCAGCAGGGTGGATTTGCCCGAGCCGGAAGGCCCCATGATGGCCACAAACTCGCCCTTCTGGACTACAAAGTTTACCCCGCGCAGGGCGTCTACCGCGATCTCGCCCATGCGGTAGCTCTTGCGTACATTCTCGGCCTGCAGAACAGACATGGTTCAAAGCCCCTTCTAATCAGCGCCCGTCCGCCTGGCCAACCCATCCCACAGCACGGCCAGCATGGCCGTGAGGCGGCCTGCCAGCGGATAGGGTGGTTCAATGCGCGCCCACTCGAAAAGCTGCTGGAAGTAAATGCCCTCGATGGCCGCGGCCATCTGATCCGGTTGCTGCGCCGGGTTGACCTCGCCGCGCGCCTGCCCCTCGGCCAGCAGGGCGCTGAGCAAGGAGCGGAAGATCTCGCGGTAATGGTCTTTGGCCATCAGTTCCGGCATCTTCAGCACCTCGAACACGGCCATGCGACTCAATTCCCGGTCGTCTTCTATGCCGGCCGCCAGTGTAGTCATTATGTGCTCCAGTTTCTGGCGGGTGGGCAGAGATGGATCGTCCACGATTCCGGCCACTTCCCCGGCGGCGCGCAGGGTCTGCCGCTCGCCAAAGTAGGCCAGCACGGTCTCCTTTCCGGGGAAGTAGTTGAAGAAGGTGCCCTTGGCCACCTCGGCGGCGGCGGCGATTTCCTCCACCGTGGTCGCGGCAAAGCCCTTCTGGCGGAATAGGGCCAGGGCTGCGCGGTAAATGCGTTCTTTGGTGCGCGTTTTCTTCCGTTCGCGCAAGGAGAGGGATTGCAGATCGCTCATTAAGATGACCCGGGTATAATAATGACTGTGGTCATAATTATACGGGGAGGCTGGCGCCTGTCAAGACCGTGAAGGCAACCGGACGGCTGTAAAATTGGCGCAACATTCGCGCGGGCTGTATAATGTTGCTTGCGTCCCGAAGCGGGCGCTGAACAACGCGAAAACCGTACTTCCGGAGTGTTGCTGGATTCAAAGAGGTCAGGTACTTGCAATGCAGATTCTCTACTACCGCCCTCGCACCCGGAACTCTGATGGCCCGCGAGAAGTTCGGCGGGTCTTCTGTTTGAAGGGGTAGGCCGCCTTGAGCGATCAGCCAGAATTTGATCTTCAGCAAATGCTGGACGCCAGCGCAGATTTTGTCGCTCCCCGGCGCGGCGAAGTGCGCACCGGGCGCGTGGTCGCCGTGGATGAGCAGGGTCTGATCGTGGACCTGGGGCTTAAGCGCGACGGCGTGGTTCCACGCGCCGACGTGGAGAAGCTGGCCTCTGAGGGAGCGGCTTTTGAACCCGGCCAGGAAGTGCCGGTGATGGTGATCTCCACCGACGACCGTGATGGCAACCTGGTGGTCTCGGTGTATCAGGCCCGGCGTAGCCAGGACTGGCTCACTGCCCAACAGTATCTGGCCTCCGGCGAGATCTTTGAGGCTGAGGTCGCCGGACAGAATAAGGGCGGCCTGATTGCGCCCTTTGGCGACCTGCGCGCCTTTGTGCCGGCCTCTCACGTTGCCGACCTGCCGCGCGGCCTGACCGAGCCGGCGCGCCAGGCGCGCCTGGGCCAGCTCGTCGGCCAGAAGCTCCCTTTCAAGGTGCTGGAGGTGGACCAGGACCGCCGCCGACTGGTGCTCTCGCACCGCGAGGCGCAGCGCGAATGGCGCGAACGCCAGAAGGCTCGCCTGGTCGAAGAATTGGCCGAAGGCCAGCGCCGCACAGGCGTGGTCAGCGGGCTGCGCGACTTTGGTGCCTTTGTGGACCTGGGGGGTGCCGACGGTCTGAGTCACATTTCGGAGCTGTCCTGGCGCCGGGTGAAACACCCCCGTGACGTGCTGCAAATGGGTGACGAAGTGGAAGTGTTGGTAGTCAAGCTGGACCGCCAGGAGAACCGCATTGGCCTCAGCCTGAAACAGCTTCAGCCCGACCCCTGGGAGAACGCAGGGGAGCGTTTCGCGGTAGATCAGCGGCTGTCGGGTACAATTACCCGCGTGATGAGCTTTGGCGCATTTGTGGAATTGGACTACGGCGTGGAAGGTCTGTTGCACACCAGCCAGGTGCCGGATGGGCTGGCCTCCCTGCAAGATGGCCAGGTTATAGCGGTGCGCATTGTGAATATAGACCAGAGACGCCAGCGCATCGGCCTTGCAATGGACCGTAGCACGCCGGCGGAGACCGAAGCCCGCGCCCCCGAGGAGCCGGCCCTGCACGAGGAAGAGACGCCCCTGGCACCGGAGGCATAGATTACGCACGCGTGGGGCGAAGTCCCGCCTGCCGCCACAGTGCCCGGTGGAGACGGGGCGCCTCGCGGCGCGTCGGGCTTCCCCGGCCAGATTCGTGCCTTGCTGAGACACCTGGCCTGTCCGCCGGACAGGCTGCAAGCGGGCGGCAGACTCGCCCACACATTACAGAAGATAATCCCGCACTTCAGGAGGATGTATGGCAGGAGAAGACAAGATTGAGGTCGAAGGCACCGTAGTGGAAGCGCTTCGGGCCACCCAGTTCCGGGTGGAGCTGGACAACGGCCACGCGGTGCTGGCCTACCTCTCCGGCAGGATGCGAAAGTACTACATTCGCATTTTGCTGGGCGACCGGGTTCGAGTGGAGCTATCGCCCTATGACCTAACGCGCGGTCGCATCACCTACCGCTTCAAGAAGCGCAGCCCGGGGAGCATGGAAGGAGAAGATCAAGGATGATCTTCTGTTTGCATTTTGCCGGGCGCCCGGGCTAGCAGCGCCACCCAATCAGCCATTTGACGGCGGCCCTCCACCCGCAACCCGTGGGTTTCCAGCGCCGCCGCCACTTCCGCTGCTTGCTGCTCCAGAATCCCGGCCGCGATTAGCAAGCCTCCCGGCGCCACCAGCCGGGCCAGCCCCTGCCCGGCAAGCTGCACGATGATCCGCGCCAGAATGTTGGCGAACACGATTTGCGCCGATCCCAGTTCGAAGTTGCCGGCCAGGATTTCCGCCACCGACCCCTGACCGGCCTGGAGGCGCCCGGCCACGCCGTTGGCGGCCGCGTTCTGGCCGGTGATCGCCGCCGCCTCCGGGTCAATGTCCACTGCCAGCACCGGCCCCGATCCGAGCAGAGCGGCGGCGATGGCCAGTATCCCCGAGCCGCAGCCCAGATCAATCACAGTCTGGCCCGGCTGCAAGCACTCCTCGAGCGCCGCCAGGCACAATTGCGTGCTGGGGTGGGTGCCGGTGCCGAAGGCCATCCCGGGCTCCAGTCGCAGCGCCACCGCGCCGGGCGCGATGGGCGGCTGCAGCCAGGCCGGCAGGATCACCAGCCGCCCCAGTCGCACCGGCTGATAGCCGGCCTTCCACGCCTCCGACCAATCTGATGCTGCCACCGGCCGAAACTGCGGCGCCGGGATGGGCAGGATGCGCCCCAGGTGCCACAGGCCCTCCTCCAGTTGCCGGCGGGTAGCCGCCAGCCGCTCGTCTGCCGGCAAATAGCAGCGCACCGACAGCGGCCCTACCGGGCGGCCCTCGTCCGGCACAACCTCCTCCGGGGTTGCCGCTTCGGTCTGAATGGTGGTAGATTCAATCACCACCCCGCCACCGGGTGCGTAGCGGGCCAGCACGTCGGCCACCGCCTCGGCGGCTTCGCCCTCAACCAGCACCGACACTTCCAACCAGTTCATGGCGACTCCCGGGGAACGACCCCGGCACCTGACCCCTGACCCCTGACCCCTGCCCACTGCCAATGATCGAACTTGCTCCCTCTCACAAACGCGGGCTGGCGCTGGCCGGCCCGCTGATGAACGTGGCCGGCGTGATGGGCTTCGCGGACGAGTACCGGCGACTTGTTGACCTGGCTGCGCCGGGCGCTTTCGTGACCAATCCGCTCACCGCCGCGCCGCGCACTCCGGCCGGCGGCTTGCGCGCGCTGGAGTATCCCGGCGGCGCGCTGATCCACACCGGGTTGCCCAATCCCGGCGTGCGCCGCGCCATCCGTCGCTACGGACGCAAGTGGGCCGCGTTTCCCTGCCCGGTGATCGTGCACCTGGCCCCCGCGAATCCGGCGGAGGCGTCCGAATGCCTGAGCCTGCTGGAAGCGGTGGAGGGCGTGGCCGGAATTGAGCTGGGGCTGCGGGACGGGACCTTGCCGGGGCAGGCGGAGGCGCTGACGGCGGCTGCCGCCGCGGGTGGCGGGCTGCCGGTCCTGGTGCGGCTGCCTTTTCCCGCCGCCCGGGAGGTGGCCCTGGCCGCGCGCCGGGCCGGTGCCGCCGCCCTGACCGTGTGCGCCCCGCCGCGCGGCGCCCTGCCCGGCCCGAGCGGCCAGCCGGTGGCCGGCCGGCTGTTCAGCCGGGCGTTCTTTCCGCTCACGCTGCATGCGGTGAATGCTATCACGCGAGCCGCCGGGCTGCCAGTGATTGCCTCCGGCGGCATCTTTAACGCGGCGGCCGCCCGCGCGCTGCTGGCTGCCGGCGCGGTGGCGGTGCAGGTGGATGCGCTCGTGTGGCGGAACCCCGGCGCGCTGGCCGAACTTGCCGCCTCCCTCTCAGCCTGAGGCTGCCTCCCGCTCCAGCACTATCGTCACCGGCCCGTCGTTGTGAATCTCCACCAGCATGTGGGCGCCAAACTCCCCGGTCTGCACCGGCACGCCGTGGCCGCGCAGCAGTTCGGCGAAGCGCGCCACCAGCGGCCCGGCGACCGGGGGCAGGGCGGCGCGGGTGAAGCCCGGGCGGCGGCCGCGGCTGGTGTCGGCGTACAGGGTGAACTGGGAGACCACGATGGCCTGCCCGCCCACCTCCAGCAGCGAAAGGTTGGTCTTGCCCGCCTGGTCTTCAAAGATGCGCAAGTGGGCGGCTTTCTCCGCCAGCCACGCCGCTTCCGCCTCGGTGTCCCCGTGCCCCGCGCCGACCAGAATCACCGACCCGCGGCCGATCTCGGCCAGCGTCCTGCCCTGCACGGAAACCCTGCCGTCGGAAACGCGCTGGATGACGAGGCGCATGGGAAGCTCCGAATTCAGCCGGCCGGAAAAAACCGCACTTCTTCCAGCCGCTCCAGTTCAGCGGTAAAGTCCTGCTCCGGCCAGGCCAGCGCGCGGGCCAGATAGCGGCGCAGGCGCCGGTTGGGCGGCATCTCGTTCGCCTGCCAGCCGGCCAGCGTTCCCGCCCGCGCCCGCTCCACGCCGTGGCCGAGCAGGGTGGAGAGGTAGAAGACGGGGAACAGCCGCAGGTAGAGTCGCATTCGCCGGCGCAGGCCGGGGTCCACCGGCTCGCGCGCGGCAAAGTAGGGCGCCAGAAAGGCCTCCCACTCCGCCGGCGCCAGCAAGTCCTCCTGGTTGGGGTGGCTGAGCAGGTCGGCGAGGTCCAGCGCCGGATCGCGCAGGCCGCTGTCCTCCCAATCCACCAGCCGCAGCCGCCCATCGGCGCAGGCGATCACGTTGGCAAAGCGCGGGTCGGCGCGGCAGAAGGCCAGTTGCGCCGGCAGGCCGGCTACCTGCGCGGCAACTGCGCTGAAGGGCCGCAGCAGACCGAGGCACAGCTCGGCGGCCCGCCGCCCCGGCGGGAACCCGGCCTCCACCCAGGCGGCGTAGCCCTCCAGCCGCGCCCGCAGCGCCTCCACCACCTCGCCGAACAGCCGCCCGTGCCCGCGCGAGGGCCACAGCTCCCCCGGCGGGGCGGCGGCGTGCATCTTCAGCCAGACATTCGCGAGCGCGGCAAGCCCTCCCGGGGTGGGGGGGCGGCGATCCCACATCTCTCCTTCCACGTACTCGTAAATGACCAGCGGGCCGAGGGGCGGGGCGGCCGGCTGGAAGTGGATCGGCCGCGGGGCGATGTCGAGCGGGGCCAATAGCTCCAGCGCCCGGAACTCGCGCAGCGGGGCGTCGTGCAGTTCGTCCGGCTTGAGGAACTCCTTGACGATCAGGCGGCGATCTCCGGCCCACGCCTCGTACAGCCGGTTGCTCTGGTGGTCAAGCGAAGGGCGCAGGCGCAGGGCTGAGGGAGGTTGGCCGGTGGCGCGTGCCAGAACTGCTTCCAGTTGCACAGTGACTTCGAGCCCCCTACGGCAGACCGACCGCCTCTTTCACTTCGCGGATGGTGTCCGCTGCGATTAGCTGCGCGCGGCGGGCGCCATCGTGCAACACGTCCCAGACGTGATCCGGGTTCCGGGCCAGCTCGGCGCGCCGCTCGCGGAAGGGGGCGAGGTGGGCGTTCAGGTTCCGGGCGAAGAGGCGCTTGCAGTCCACGCAGCCGATGCCGGCGCCCCGGCAGTCGCGGTCAATCTGCGCCACGACCTCGGGCGGGGAGAAGGTCCCGTGCATGGTGAACACGTTGCACACTTCCGGCCGGCCGGGGATGTGGCGGTGGGTGCGCTGCGGGTCGGTGACCATGCTCATCACGGCCTGCTGCGTCTCCTTCGGCGTGAGCGCCAGCTCGATGTGGTTGTTCAGGCTCTTGCTCATCTTGCGCTCGCCGTCGGTGCCGAGCACTTTGGGGAACTCGGTGTTCTTCATCTGCGGCTCGACCAGCACCTGCCTGCCGGTGCGGAAGTTGAAGGTGCGCACGACCTCACGGGCGAACTCGATGTGGCTTTCCTGATCCACCCCGACCGGCACGGTGTCGGCCTTGTACAGGGTGATGTCGGCAGTCATCAGCACCGGGTAGCCCACCAGCCCGTAGTTGACGTTGTTGGGGTGGTCGCGCACCTTTTCCTTGAAGGTGGGCAGGTCGGTGAGCTTGCCGAGGGGGGTGAACATGCTGAGGATGGTGTGTAGCTCGGTGACCTGCGGCACGTGGCTCTGGACGAACATGATAGTTTCGTCCGGGCGGATGCCGGCCGCCAGCCAGTCGAGGGCCATCTCGGCGGTGTTGGGCTTGATCTCGCCCATGTCCTCGAGGGTGGTCATGGCGTGCAGGTCCACGATGCAGTACACGCAGTCGTAGTCGTCTTGCAGGGCCACGTAGTTCTTGATCGCCCCCAGATAGTTGCCCAGATGCTGGCGCCCGGTGGGGCGCGCGCCGGAAAAGACCCGGCCAGATTTTTCGCTCATTTCGGGTTTCCTCTCACAGGTCACTCTCGCGGGGGCCACCAACCGGCGCTCACCCACAGACGACGGGTTACCACGATTTCCTGATGATTCATCCGTAGGGCTTCGACGGTTGCCCTACCCGTGGGTGTGGTTCCCACTATTGCAGTTCCACTT
>CAYZNA010000035.1:0-2320 GCA_964478665.1 uncultured Anaerolineales bacterium | reverse complement strand
CCATCGCTGGACGCGTGCGTGATACTTGGTGGTCCGGCGTCCGCTCTCGGGGTCGCGTGCATGGGTCTGAGCGCCCTTGTGCTGGTTACACGAGCGACAAGCCAGCCACAGATTCTGTTCTGAAGTTTCGCCCCCGACCACTTGTGGGGTAATGTGATCCAGGGTGAGGCGCATGCCAGGCAACTCCTCCGGCGCAAGACAGTACCCACAGCGCCAGCCAGCCTGGTCGGTGATGCGCTCCCGGAGAGCTCGCGATATGTAGGCTCCAGCGGATGTCATCCGGCTGCCCGGGTCAGGTGGCGCAGCTCGGCGAGAGTGGGCAGCCGCTGACCGCGCAGGCGCAGGAGGACCGCTGCTCGGGCTTTGCGCAACATCACCACGTCCGCGGCGTGTTGCAGTGCGTCCAGGCGTTCCGCCTCCGGAACCTGGAGCTGCCCGGCCTGATTCTGGTGCAGCAGATTTTCCAGCTCTTCCTGCTGATCCTCGGGAACCCTTTCCAGCATTGCGTGCCAGAGTTCTTCGTTGGTCCAACCCTCCAACTCAGAGAGTTGTCGCAACAGCTCGGGCGACAGGCCATCCAGGGCAGGTAGCGAGGACTGAAGAGCGGTCAGCACGACACTTTCCATGGGCTGATTGGTCGCTCGCGCGGTACGGCGCAGTGGTTCATAGAGCGCATCGGGCAAAGTCAGGGTGATTACGAGGGACATGGGGATCGGGCCTCTTTTCGACGTTTGTGCTATTGTACCCCACCTGGCGCTCGCGGCTCAACCGGCTCAGCCGCTCCAGCCGGGCTGGGCAGACAACCAGCCTTCAACCGCCTCGTACAGGTTGTGCAACAATTCCTCGAAAGTCTCGCCTTGCGTGGCGCAGCCGGGCAGGGCGGGGACCTCTGCCCAGTAACCACCTTCTTCGGCTTCGTGGACTACCACTTTGAGTTTCATGGCCTCATGTGTCCTTTCCCCATCGAGGTAAAAATCCTCCCCGGCGGCGCGGGCCAGCTCCCACGCCTGCAAAAAGAGTGGGCGGGCGTGTGGGCGATCCCCGTCGGTCAGTTCACCGCCCGCAGTTGACATGGCTTACCCCCGGGTCAGCCGCGCAGCCTGTCCCGCAAAAGGCGCGGTATCTCATCCGGTTCGGCGTGGCGGCCGGTTTCCTTTTTGGAGTAGATTAATTCGCCGTCGAGGGCGACCTCGAACACCCCGCCGCGCGCAGGGATGAGCGTGAGCGACTCGAGATCGAACTCGAACTCTTTGAGAATCTCGCCCGTGACACGCACGGCGCGCTCGGTGTAGTTTCAAACTGCGCAGTATTCAAGGGTGATTTTGGGCATGCTGTGTCTCCAATTGCTGTCTGCCGGGCGGCGATGATACCGCAAGTATAGCGCATGGCGCCGAGCAGGGGAACCCGGGCGGGGGGCGGGTGCCAGGAGTCAGGTGTCAGGTGTCAGGTGCCGGGGGTCAGGTGTCAGGTGTCAGGCGCCGGGAAACAGGTGTCAGGTGTCAGGCGCCGGGGGTCAGGTGGCGGGGGCGAATGTCGGGGCGGGGGACGGGTGTCGGGGCGGGGGGGGGAGGCCGGGCGGGGAGGGAGGCCGGGCGGGGCGAATCTCGCCAATCGCTTGACCCTCGGCTGCCCGTATGGTAGTATCCCGGCCCAATGAACAAGCGCAGCGTGTTCGCCCGTCGTAGCAGCCGTCGTCCCCCCCGCCTCCCGTCCGGGATGGTCGGCCCACGGCTGCTGGCCGCCTAGCGCGCCCCCGTTTTCACCCGCCAGCTTGCCCAGGCCCTCCACCCGGAGGGCCTTTTTGCTTCTACCGACTCCAACTACTAATCTCAAATCTCAAATCTCAAATCCCCAATCTCCAATCTCCAATCTCCAATCTCCAATCTCCAATCCCTGATTACCACTCCCTACTTTCCCGGAGGCCCCATGTCCCCCTCAAAACCCCCCATCAACAAAGTCGTGCTCGCCTATTCCGGCGGGCTGGATACCTCGGTGATCGTGCCGTGGCTGAAGGAGAACTACGGCTGCGAAGTGATCTGCCTGTGCGCCAACATCGGGCAGGGCGATGACTTTGCAGCGGTGCAGGCCAAGGCCCTCGCCAGCGGCGCCGGCAAGTGCCTCGTGGAGGACCTGCGCGAGGAGTTCCTCACCGGCTACGTTTTCCCCACCGTGCAGGCCGGGGCAGTGTACGAGCACAAGTACCTGCTGGGCACTTCGATGGCCCGCCCGCTGATCGCAAAGCGTCAGGTGGAGGTCGCCGAGCTGGAGGGCGCCGACGCGGTGGCCCACGGCTGCACCGGCAAGGGCAACGATCAGGTGC
>CAYZNA010000034.1:4030-17530 GCA_964478665.1 uncultured Anaerolineales bacterium | reverse complement strand
GAAGCGATTGGCCATCAATGGAGGGTACAGTGACATTACCCTTCAACCAAGTTGGTGAACCTTCACAATAAACGCCCCACTGCGTTGCTTCAGCATCCAAGTCATACGTTGCTGCCGTGGGAGAACTGGTTGGCCCTTGATTGCATGTCACCATTCTTTCTCGAGTTTGGTTTACTACTTCTGGAGGTAGGATATCTTGTACGGTTGCCAGATGTAGATAATTGCTTGCTATGATTGCGGCCGTTACAAGTCCACCGGCAATCGCAAGTATTAAGCATTTCATCTGCCCACCTTTCATGGGACTGGCGTCGGAGATTGAAGATTGGCACTCTTATAAGCTGCTATAGCTGCCTCTTGAGACTGATAACCTGCAAAAAGAGAGGAATTCTGGGGCATTACAAAGGGAACTCTCGGATGAACGATCTTTGCCTTCACAATAGTACTGCCAGCATACTCAATATTAATTCCCCAAGTGGTAAGTACTACTGTTTTACCGGCCCATTCTGCGGGCTTGGAATAGGAACAATCCGTTCCCCAGTCAGACACAGGTATCACAGTTCCATTAACGGTTGCCCCCCTTTCCTCTTGTACACAACGCATATCAACTGGACTCGG
Organism: uncultured Anaerolineales bacterium; assembly: GCA_964478665.1. GTDB lineage: Bacteria > Chloroflexota > Anaerolineae > Anaerolineales > CAYZNA01 > CAYZNA01. Next base: position 16,915 of record CAYZNA010000034.1, on the reverse strand, counting down.
AACCAGTGTAGGTGCTTCCGTGGTGGCAGAGGATTTCTTGAGCCATTCAATGATGACTTGGCTGTTAAGGATTCCAGTGGCTACAATGCCATCAAGTACAATCAGAGCGACCAATATTGATATAGGAATTCTACGAGATGTTGTTCTTTTGGACATAAGTAACCTCCTCGCTTTCACATATGATGCATTGCCGCCTAACTTGTTATTAGACGGACAGATTCCACCTAATCCGCTCATTTGATCACAGTAGACGGATGATTTCCATCTAAGCACCCCGGGACTTGCATTATACGGGTTTCATCCGTATAATGGTCCCACCCAGGGATGGTAGACGGAAAAACGCCGCCTACCATTCCGGCGACGCCAGCGGCAACCGCGCTTGTGGCTGGCTCCACTGTATACGAAAGTCAGGCTGCTGTCAAGAGAGATCTTCAGGGAAGAACGCCCCAAAAAACTCCTCGATCAAGTCAGCGACACGATCCGCCTCAAGCACTATTCCATCCGCACCGAAGAAGCCTATGTCGGCTGGATCCGACGCTTCATCCTGTTTCACCACAAGCGCCATCCCAAGGAGATGGGCGGCGCCGAGGTCGAGACCTTCCTCACCCATCTGGCCGTCGAAGGCCAGGTCGCCGCTTCCACCCAGAACCAGGCCCTCAGCGCACTGCTCTTCCTCTATCGCGAGGTCCTGCGCCAGGACCTGGATTACCCCATCGCCGCCGTCCGCGCCAAACAGCCCCAACATCTGCCAGCGGTCCTCACGCAAGATGAGGCGCGCCGCGTCCTCGCCCAGCTTTCCGGCCTCCACCTGTTGATGGCTAAACTGCTTTACGGCAGCGGCCTGCGCCTCATGGAATGCCTGCGCCTGCGCGTCAAGGACCTCGACTTCCCCCGCCACGCCGTGATCGTCCGCGACGGCAAGGGCGAGGAGGATCGCGTCACCATCCTGCCCGATACCCTCATCGAACCGCTCCGTGAGCATCTTCAACGCATCAAGCGTCTGCACGAAGAAGACCTTGCGCGCGGCAACGGCTCGGTCTACCTCCCCTACGCACTCGAGCGCAAGTACCCGAACGCCAGCCGCGAGTGGATCTGGCAGTACGTCTTTCCGTCCGACCAGCTCTCGAAAGACCCGCGCTCCGACGCCGTGCGTCGCCATCACCTCGACGAGAGCGGCCTGCAGAAGGCCGTCCGCGCCGCCACCCGCGCCGCTGGCATAGATAAACGCATCACCTGCCACACCTTCCGCCATAGCTTCGCCACCCACTTGCTAGAGAATCACTACGACATCCGCACCGTCCAGGAACTCCTCGGCCACAAGGATGTGAAGACGACGATGACGCGAAGCGCACCCACGTCCTCAACCGCGGCGGCCTCGCCGTCCGCAGCCCGCTCGACTGAACTTTCCCGCCGGCGCTCGCCCTCGTCGTCCCTCCCCCCTGCCGCCCGCCTTGTGGATGCGACGTAACTACTCACCCGCCGTCGGATAAAATCCGACGGCTATCGGAGAAACAAACCCGCTTCGCGGGTTTAGCTTTTGTAGCCGCCGAATTCTATTCGGCGGCGAGGCGGGCTGAGTAGTTACGATCCCCGGACGCAGGCGCCGGGGTCATTCCGCACCTTCGGTCATTCCCCGTTCCCCATTCCCCCTCCGCCGCCGGTAGCCCAACAGCCGCAGCCCGTTGAGCGAGACGATCACCGTGCCGCCCTCGTGCCCCACCACTGCCAGCGGCAGCGGCAGGCTGACGGCAAAGATGCTCACCAGCATCAGCAAGATCATGAACAGCGAGAAGCCCAGGTTGACGATCAGGGTTTTGCGCGTCTGCCGGCTGAGGGCGATGGCGTAGGGCAGGTTGCTCAAATTGTCGGCCAGCAGCACCACGTCGGCGGTTTCCAGGGCCACATCGCTGCCGGCGGCGCCCATGGCAATGCCCAGCGAGGCGGTTGCCAGGGCCGGGGCATCGTTTACCCCGTCGCCCACCATGGCCGTGACCCCGAAGTTGGTCTTCAGGTCTTTGATGATCTGCAACTTGTCTTCCGGCATCAGCTCGGCGTAGAACTCGTCCACCCCCGCCTGGGCGGCGATGGTCTTCGCCACGCGGGCGTTGTCCCCGGTGAGCATCACCACCCGCTGCACGCCCAGGCTCTTCAGCTCCTGCACCACCGCCGCCGCGTCCGGCCGCAACACATCGGCAATCCCGATCACCCCCAGCAGGTGGGCGGTGCTGCCGTCCTCGGACATGCGCGCGGCCACGATGGCTGTTTTGCCCTGGTTTTGCAGGCGCTCCACCTCGCGCGCGACCGGCTCCAGCCCGCCGTTGCGAAAGCCCTCAAAATAGCGCAGGCTGCCCACACAGATCAGCTTATCCTGGAGTGTGGCCTGCACGCCGCGCCCGGGGCGCGCCTGAAAGGCGGCAGCCTCCGCCAGTTTGATCCCGCGTTCGCGGGCCGCGGCCACAATGGCCTGCGCCAGCGGGTGTTCCGAGCGGGCCTCCACCGCCGCGGCCAACGCCAGCAGGTCGTCCTCGGCTGTCTCCGCGGTGGCGCGCACGTCGGTGACCTGCGGTTTCCCCTGGGTGAGAGTGCCGGTCTTGTCGAAGGCCACCACCTTGATCGCCGCGGCCTGCTCCACGTGGGCGCCGCCCTTGAACAGCACCCCGCGCCGCGCCCCGTTACCGATGGCGGAGAGAATGGAGGCCGGCGTGCTGACCACCAGCGCGCAGGGAGAAGCGGCCACCATGATGGTCATGGCGCGGTAGAACGACGGCCCGAAGGCCTGCCGGAAAATCAGCGGCGGCGCCACGATCATAACAGCGGTAAAGGCAATCACCGCCAGGGCGTAGTACTGCTCGAACCTGTCAATGAAGCGCTGCGTTTTGGCCTTTTCGCTCTGCGCTTCTTCCACCAGCTTGATCATTTTGGCGATGACCGAGTCTTTGGCCAGTTTGGTCACGCGCACTTCCAGCGCGCCGTTCTGGTTGATGGTCCCGGCCAGCACGGCATCGCCGGCCCCCCGGTTGACCGGCATGGATTCCCCGGTGATGGAGGACTGGTCCACCGTGCTCTCGCCCTCCAGCACCAGCCCATCCAGCGGGACCCGCTCTCCGGGCCGCACGATCACCCGGTCGCCCACCACGATTTGCTCGATGGGCAGGACGACGGTCCGGCTGCCGCGCCGCGCCAGCGCCTGCTCCGGGCGCAGCTTCATCAGCGCGCGGATGGCGTTGCGGGTGCGGTCGAGCGCGTAGACCTGCAACACGTTGGAGAGCGAAAACAGAAACAGCAGCATGGCGCCCTCGAACGGCGCGCCCACCACCGCCGCGCCCACCGCCGCCAGCACCATCAGCAGGTCTACATCAATGGTAAACAGCCGCAGCGATTCTACGCCGGCCTTCAGCGCGAAGGCGCCTCCGCTCACGTAGGTCACGGCGTACAGCGCGGCGATCAGGGGGGACGGCCCGTCCAGCTTTTCGGCCAGCAGGCCGCCCATCATGCTGACAAAGGTGATCGCGGCGAGCGCGGCCTGCAGCCGTTCGGGGGTCAGCCAGCGACGGAACCGGGAGAGGGGCGTGGCCGGCGCCGGGGGAGCGCCAACCCGGCCCGGGACCGGGGTCCCCGGCCGGGCCAGCCGCGCCCCCATCCCGGCCGCGCGCCGGGCGATCTCCTCCGGGGAAATCAGCGCGTTGTCGTAAGAAACGGTCAGCACGCCGCCGATGTAACTGGCGGTGGCCCGGCGCACGCCCTCCAGTCGGCTGACCTGCCGTTCCAGGTTGAGGGCGCAGGTCTCGCAGGCGCGGCCTCCCTGCCGCTCCAGGCGCATCACGCAGGTATCCAGCCGGTGCTGGAATTCCGGCGCCACCCGTCCGGCGATGCGCACAATGTCGGGATCCGAGACCATGCTCGGGTCGTACTCAAAGGCGACCAGTTCGTTCTCGGGGTCGAGGTGCAGGTTGACGATGCCCGGCTCCCCGGCGACCACGTGATTGAGGGCGGTGTAGCAATTGTCGTCATCCGGCGCATGCCCGCCGGCCAGGCCGGCGGGCGAGAGGTCTGAGTAGGTCATGGGTGTGCTCCACCAGCGAGGATTCGCTGGCAATCCGGGCACAGGCCAGAATAGGTCGCCTGCGCCCCGCGCAGGTCGTAGCCGGAGGCCTGCGCTACCCGGCCGGCAACGTCGGTCAGGGCCGGCTCGGAAAGGTCGTCAATGCGGTTGCAGCGGGTGCAGATCAGGTTAACGTGCGGCGTCAGGTCGGCGTCGTAGTGCACTGCGCCGTCCCCGACCGGACCAAGCCGCTGGATCAGGCCGGCCCCTTCCAACACCTGCAGGGTGTTGTACACCGTGGCGAGGCTGAGGGAAGGGAAGCCTGGCCGGATGCGCTCGTACAGCGCCTGAGCGGTGGGGTGGCTGCGGTCGCCGGCCAGCGCCCGGCAGACGGCCAGCCGTTGGGCAGTCAGGCGCAGCCCGGCTCGTTTGAGCGTGCCGGTCAGCCGGCCAACCCCATTGGTGGCCGGCTGGCTCGAATTGAGGGGGTTTTCGGGTAGCATAATCTGGAATTATTCTTTCTTTGGAATTATTCCAGATTATATACGGGATGAGCGCCCTGTAAGGGGCGGGGGTGGGGCGGGGGCGGAATGTTGAAGGCGGAAGGCGTTGCCGTGGGGTGGGGGCATTGCCGGGGTGGGGGGGGGCATTGCCCCACCCGGTTTCCAGCAGGCTCAGGCCCAGCCGAACAGGCGGGCAAGACCGGCGGTGGCGAAGGTGACCAGAAAGGCGATGCCCGGCGGCCCCAGCGCGCCCAGCGCCGTCCATTTCAGGCTGCGCGTCTCCTTCCACATGGTCACGATGGTGGTAGCGCACGGGTTGTGCAGCAGCGAGAACAGCATCAGATTGACCGCGGTCAGCATGGTCCAGCCGTGCTGGTCCACCAGCAGCGAGCGCAGGGCCGCGAGGGAGGGCAGGTCGGTCATCTGGCCCACGCCCATGTAGACCATCAGCATGGAGGGCACCACGATCTCGTTGGCGGGGATGGCAATGACGTAGGCCAGCAAGAGCACGCCGTCCAGCCCGATCGCCAGACCGGGCGGGTTGAGGAAGCTGGCGCTGTGGGCAGCCAGCGACTGCCCCCCGACAAACAGGTTGCCCAGCACCCAGATCACCGCCCCGGCCGGCGCAGCAGTCTGCACTGCCCGCCACAGCACGAAGATGGTGCGGTCAATCAGCGAAGTGTACAGGATACGGCTGACGTTCGGGCGGCGGTAGGGCGGCAGTTCCAGGCTGAAGGCGGAGGCCTCCCCTTTGAGGACGGTGCGTGAGAGCAGGGCCGACACCAGCAGCGTGAACAGCACCCCGATCAGGACCACCGCCACCACCGAACCGGCAGCTGCCAGCGAGGCAAAGGCCGGTGGAAAGGCTGCCGCCACGAACACGGTCGCCAGCATGATCAGGGTGGGGAAGCGCCCGTTGCAGGGGACAAAGTTGTTGGTCAGGATGGCGATCAGCCGCTCGCGCGGCGAGTCGATGATGCGGGTGGCGATCACCCCGGCCGCGTTGCAGCCGAAGCCCATGCTCATGGTGAGCGACTGTTTGCCGTGCGCCCCGGCCTTCTGGAACAGCCAGTCCATGTTGAAGGCCACGCGCGGCAAGTAGCCCAGGTCTTCCAGAATGGTAAACAGCGGGAAGAAGATCGCCATCGGCGGCAGCATCACGCTGACCACCCACGCCAGCCCGCGATAGGTGCCGTGCCAGATGAAGCCGGTGATCCACCACGGAACGCCCCACGCGGTGAACAGCGCAGCGGCCTGCGCCTCGATCCAGAACAGGCCGTTGGCGATCAACTGCGAGGGAACGTTGGCGCCGGTGATGGTGAGCCACATCACAATCGCCAGCAGGGCCAGCATGAGCGGCAGGCCCAGCGCCGGGGAGGTGATCCAGCGATCCAGAATCTGGTCCCAGTCGCGCTGGCGCTGGCCGGCCTGTTGCACCGCCCGCCTGGCGATGCGCTCGGCATCGGCGTAGGAGGCCTGCACAAGCTGGTCGCGGAAGTTGCCCTCCAGCGAGCGGCGCAGGGTTTCCACGCGGGCCAGCAGGGTTTCAGTCGGGGGGGTAGTTGTGGGTATCATAGGGGTCCGTAAAAGAATAAGTTCCGTCAAGACCCTAAGGGTCTTCGAGACCCTTAGGGTCTGAAACCGGGAAGTTATACTTTTTCAGGCCCTGGGGATCACTGGCTCCCTTGCAGGGCGACCTTGCGCCCCACCAGTGGGCGGACGGCGAGGCGCTGGCGGGCGGCGGATTGCGCCAGTTCGCCGCTCAGCAGGGCCTGGCGCACGCGGTAATCGCCGTCGAGCAGGCGCATGGCCACCCAGCGCGGGTTGGGCAGCCCCGGCGCGGCTTGCTCGACCAGCGGCGCCAACTCACTGACTGCGCGCTGGAATTCGCCGTTGCCGGAGATGCGATGCGGCCGGGTGCGAATCTCGCTGCCGGCCACGCCGGCCACGGCGCTGAACAGTTCGTGCAGGCCCTCGCCGGTGCGGGCAGAGGTGGCGACGGCCGGCACGCCGAGGTCGCGCGCCAGCGCGCGGACGTCTATCCGCAGCCCCTTGCGGCGGGCCTCGTCTATCAGGTTGACCGCCACCACCACCCGGTCGGTAATTTCCAGCACCTGCAACGCAAGGTTCAGGTTGCGCTCCAGCACGGTGGCGTCCGTGACCACAATGGTGCAGTCTGGCTGGCCGAACAGGATGAAATCGCGGGCGATCTCTTCATCTTGCGAGGCCGAGAGCAGCGAATAGGTGCCGGGCAGGTCCACCAGTTTGTAGCGCACTCCGCCGAACTGGTAGCCGCCCTCGGCGCGGGTGACGGTTTTGCCGGGCCAGTTGCCGGTGTGCTGGCGCAGCCCGGTCAGGGCGTTGAACACGGTGCTCTTGCCGGTGTTGGGGTTGCCGGCGAGGGCCACCACGTAATCAAAGTCGGAGGTGTCTATGCCCATCTGGTTCAGGGCGGCGTGTGCGGGGCAGGAGGTGCAGTCGGTCATGGGTGTCAGGTTTTCACGTTATCACGTTTCAGAGTAACTACTCAGCCGCCGTCGGATAAAATCCGACGGCTATCGGAGAAACAAACCCGCGAAGCGGGTTTAGCTTTTGTAGCCGCCGAATTCTATTCGGCGGCGAGGCGGGCTGTAGTTACGTTTCAGATTTGATCAGGATGTACTCAGCCTGCTCGGGGCGCATGGCAATCAGGCTGCCGCGCACGCGGTAGGCGGTGGGGGAGCCGAAGGCGCTGCGGTATTCGGCCCTGACTTGCACGCCGGGGGTCAGGCCCAGGTCCAGAAAGCGGCGGCGGGTGAGGCCCTGGCAGGCTTCGTCGAGGGCCAGCACGGTGGCGGATTGGCCCGGCTGCAGCGCGGGCAGCCGCAGCGGGGCGGCGGCCGTCTTCCGCGCCGGCGCCGGGCCGACAAAGATGTTGGCCGCCACGTGGGCCGGCAGCTCGAACTGGCCGGCGGCATCGGCCAGCGTCAGGCCACCGGCGCCCGACTGTATCACTTGCAGTTCGCTGCCCGGACGCAGGTCGCGCGCGGCGATGCGGGCGAAGACCTCGGTGGGTTCGTCCTCCACGTGTGCGATCCGGGCCGGGGCGCCGGGCGGCCAGTCCGTCAGGGGGACCAGGTCGCCGTTGGGGGCCAGGCGCCCGGAGGCGTTGGGGATGGGGTCGCCGTGCGGGTCGCGGGCCGGGTGGCCGAGGGCGGCCTCCAGCGCGTCCAGCGCCTGCGGGGAGAGGTGATGCTCGCGGCGCTCGGCCTGCGCGTGCAGGTGCTGCAGCGGCATGCGGGCCTCGTCCGACAGGTAGCGCTCCCACAGGCGGTGGGCGCGGATGATCTGCATCGCCCACGCCTCGCCCTCGGGGGTCAGGGCCAGCGCCTGCGCCTGGCCGTCGTCTGCCAGCCAGCCGAAGGCCTGCATGCGAGCGATCAGCGCGCGGGCGGCAGCCGGGGAGAGGGAGAGCGCGCCCGCCAGCGATGCGGCGGTCGGTGTCGCCCCGGCGTGGAGGCCGGCGTGCAGGTGCTTGAGCGCGTCCTCGGCCTGCATGCGCTGGCGCATTTCGCGCCAGGCCCTCCAGCGACCGAGCAGGCCGCGCCGGGCGGGTGCGATTGAGGTTGGCATGGCCTCAACCTTCCCGGATCGCGGGCGCCGCCGGCAGCGACCGGCGTCCAGCGCGCCGGGCAACGCTCCACGGCAGCGCCAGCCGCCAGCCGCCCTCGCCGCCCACGCGGATATCGCGGCGCTCGAAGCGCCACCAGGCGAGCACGGCGAATAGCAGGGCAAAGCCGAGCAATCCGATAAACCAGTTCCAGTTCAGGCCGGAGATGGCCTCGCCGCTCTGGTAGTATTCCAGTGGCAGCAACCGGGCAACCTCCAGCAGCCTGTCATCCAGCCGGGCCAGCGCGCTGAGGAAGAAGCTGGCCACCAGCACCAGCCCTGCTGTGGTGGCCGCCAGCCGGCGCGAGGGCAGCAGCATGCTCAACAGGGCCGCCAGCGCGCCGAACAGCAGCAGCACTGCCAGCAGCGAGAGCATGGGCCGCGCCATCTCGCCGGGCGTCAGTTTCAGCAGTTCGGTCTGGCGCACGCCGAGGGCCAGCCCCAGCCAGATGATGGTCAGGATGGCCAGGGTAGAGGTCACAAAGGCCAGCAGCCGGCCCATGAACAACCCGGTTCGGCTGACCGGGTGGGCCAGCAGCAGATCCAGCGTGCCGCTCTCCTCGTCACTGGCGACCAGACCGCTGCCGGCCAGCACGGCAAAGATGCCCAGAATGAGCGGCATGTAAGAGAGCAACTCTACCGACAGGTAGCTCTCGGGCGTGAAGCCCGCGCTCAGGTCCACTTCACCGAAGAAGGCCATCAGCTCCGGCGGATAGCTGCGAATCAACTGCAAGATCTGCTCTTGCTGTCTGGCAATAGTGTCGTAGAACTGGGCCATGTACATGCCCAGCAGGCCCAGCGACAGGCCCCAGCCAAGAATCTGGCCGCGGGCGCGGGAAAGGGCGTTGAGAAAGATGGGGAACATCGGTTGACCTCCGGGATTACGCAATGCGGAACATGCAGCGTGGAAGATGGGAGCGTGACCGGTGCTGCGAACTGCCTCGCCTCAGAGCCGGCTGTTGCGCTCGACCTCGTAGTAGGCCATGAACACCTCTTCCAGTGAGGTGTGCTCGGTCTCAAAGTCGCTGACCGGGTAGGCTGCCAGGGTCTTGATCAGCCCGTCCATCTCGCCTTCCACTTGCAGCAGCAGGGTGGCGCCGTCGTCTTGCCCGAGCACCTTCACCCCCGGCAAACGGGCCAGCGCCTGCGGGTCTACCGCCTCGCGGAAGCGCACGCGGGCGCGGCGCAGCGCGCGGTTGATCAGCGCGGCGGTCTCCAGCACCTCCACAATCACCCCGCGCCGGATGATGGCGGCGCGGTCGGCCAGCTCTTGCACCTCGGCGATGATGTGGGAGGAGAAGAACACCGTGGCGCCGGCCTCGCGCGCCTCGCGCAGCATGCTCAGCACCTCGTGCTGCATCAGCGGGTCCAGCCCGTAGGTCGGCTCGTCCAGAATCAGCAGGTCCGGGCGGTGCATCAGCGCCTGCAGCACGCCCACCTTGATCTTGTTGCCCTTGGAGAGATTCTTGATCGGCGTTTTCAGGTCAAGGTCCAGCCGTCCGGCCAGCGCCTGCACAAAACCCCAATCGGCGCGGTTGCCGCGCAGGCTGTTCAAGAAGCGCAACTGCTTCTCGGCGGTCATGTTGCCGTCCAGTTGCAGCGCGCCCGGCAGGTAGCCGGTGCGGGCGCGCACTGCCACCGGGTCGGCCCGTGGGTCAATGCCCAGCACAGTCACCTCCCCGCCGTCCCGGTGGATCAGGTCCAGCAGGCAGCGGATGGTGGTGGTCTTGCCGGCGCCGTTGGGTCCCAGAAAGCCGTAGATCTCGCCCCGGCGAACTTCCAGGTCCACGCCGCGCAGCGCCTGCACGCTGCCGTAAGCTTTGGTCAGGTTGTGGGTGGTGATGGCTATGATCGCATCCACTGCAGCCTCCAGTTTTCACCTGTGCTGGCAAAACACGCCAGCGATGTGTTCCGCAATTGGGGTGTGCGGGCGGGGGATCCCCCGTCCGCACACCCCAATTGCGGGGATTCTTCTGACAACCTTTGCGCGCACACAGTGTGCGTCACTCCCCATCCTCTGGCGAAGGGGATGCGGTCTCTGGCGTCACAAACACATGATCGGTCACGCCGGGATTGAGCGGGTGGGCGGCCTCTGCGCCCGCCACCCGAACGTGTAGCGGCCCGCCGAACGGGCCGCGCCCGGTCACTTGAACCCGGGTGCGCAGCGAGATACCCAGGCCGCTCAGATAGCGCAGCAGAGCCGGGTCGTGATCGGAAACCCGGCAGATCTCGGCCGACTGGCCGGCCTCCAGATCGGTCAGGCGAGTCTCCGGGCGCCGCACCATGCCGCCGTCCCGGTCGGGGATGGGGTCCCCGTGCGGGTCGGTCTGCGGGTGGCCCAGCATGGCAGCGATGCGATCTTCGAACTCCTCGGAAATCACGTGCTCCAGCCGATCGGCCTCGTTGTGCACCTCGTCCCACGTGTAGCCCAGCGCCTCGCTCAGGTAAGATTCGATCAGCCGGTGGTGGCGGATCACCTGTAGAGCGATTCGCTCGCCGGCCGGGGTCAGGCTGGCGCCGCGATGCCGCTCGTAGTCCACCAGGCGGGGCCGGGCAGCCGACAGCTTTTTGAGCATGCCGGTCACCGAGGCCGGGGCAAAGCCCAACTTGCCGGCCAGCGCCGAGGTGCTCACCTGGCCGCTGCCCTCGCTCTGCTGGAGTTCGTAGATGGCTTTCAGATAATCTTCTACCGCGTGCGAAATCATCGCTGCCTCGTCGGGGAATTTAGGTACACCTAAATCGTAAGCAGTATACAACTAAATGGGAGTTCCTGTCAAGACTAAAAAAACATGAGTGTGCACGCACACCTGCCCTCCCGAAGGACACACCTGCACTTGCGTGCTGGTGCAAGTGTCGGGACGATGTGGCGGGCGGTGCCAGGGAAACATGCCAGCGATGCGGGGATTCTTCTGACAACCTTTGCGTGCGCACAAGCCCCTCAGACCTGCACTTGTCGGGTGCATTTCATTTTTGGGGCGGGCCGATTTCCGCTGTTGCGGACTCCTCCCCCGACCTCTCCCCGAAGCGGAGAGGGGCGCGACTCCCCCTTCCCGCTTCGGGGAGGGGGGCCGGGGGGGTAGGTCGCCCCTACGCTGAAATGCACCCCACTTGTCCGGATGTTTGACGCCGCCGGGGGTGGGCGATATAATCTCCGCCATCAACGCTCCCGCTCTTCCCGCCCCGGAAGTCGTACTCCCCCCTGACTTGTGGGCCGAAATGCAGGCGCACGCCCAGGCCGGCCTGCCAGACGAGGCCTGCGGTCTGCTGGGCGGCCGGCCCGAGGGGGGCAGGGCGCTGGTCCACTACCCCACCGCCAACGTTGCCCGCAGCCCGGTGCGCTACCGCATGGACCCGGAGGGGCAAGTGGCCGCCATGCTGGACATCGAGGCGCGTGGGCTGGAGCTGCTGGCGATCTACCATTCCCACCCCGCCGGGCCGCCGGCCCCCTCCCCGACCGACGTGGCCCAGGCCTGGTATCCGGAGGCGGCCTATTTGATTCTCTCGCCGGACGAGCGTGGAGCGTGGCAGGTGCGGGGCTTTGCCATTGCAGAGGGTCGGGTGGCCGAACTGCCGGTGCATTTGATGGGGGAAACGTTAGAACGTTCAACGTTAGAACGTTTTGACGCCTGGGCGGCCAGGCAACGCCAGGAGGAACCTATACATGATGAGTGTGATAGCGCTGCTGATCGCCTACCTGTTAGGCGCCGTCCCCATGGGTTACGTGGTGGTCCGCTGGTCCACGGGACAGGATATCACCACGGTGGGCAGCGGGCGGACCGGCGGCACCAACGCCTTTCGCGCCGCCGGCCTTAAGATCGGACTGCTGACCACCCTGCTCGACGCGCTCAAGGGCTACCTTGCCGTCTGGCTGGCCAGCCTGCTGGCGCCGGGGGAGGTCTGGACGGCAGCGGGCGCGGCGGCGCTGGCGGTGGCCGGGCACAACTGGAGCCTCTGGGTATACCTCAAGTTCCGTCGGCTGTCGGCCGGGGCCGGCACCGCGCCCAACATGGGCGCCGCTGCTTTCTTCTGGTTTCCGCTGCTGCCGCTGATCGTGGCTGCCGGTGGGGGGCTGCTGTACGGGGTGGGCTATGCCTCCCTGGCCTCCTTTGTGGTGGGGCTGCTGATCCCGGTCGTGCTGGCCATCCGCGTGCTGCTGGCCGCGCCGGGCGCCAACTGGAGTCAGGTGGTCTACGGCGTCGCCACGTTGCTGATGGTCTCGTTGGCGCTGTGGCCCAACTTCCGGCGGCTGTTCAGCGGCACCGAGCGGCTGGTCGGCTGGCGGGCCAGACGCGCCGCTGCTCGGAGCGCTCCGCCGGGGTAGAAAGTGCGGGAGGGGGCAGCGGGGCATGGGGATGCCCCGCCTGCGGTGCGGGAGGGGGCAGCGGGGCATGGGGATGCCCCGCCTACGGGATGCCCCGCCTACGGGATGCCCCGCCTACGGGATGCCCCGCCTGCGGTGCGGGAGGGGGCAGCGGGGCATGGGGATTACAGTGCGGGAGGGGTGGGATCAGCGCGCGAAGGGGCCGGCGCGCCCGGCGGCCAGTTCTTTCAGTTCCGCCAGCGCGGCGCGGGCGGCGGCGACCTCCGCCGGGGGCAGGTCCAACGCGGCAAACTCGGCCTCGTCCAGCACGGTCTGCGTCCCGTCCGGGTTGACGAACAGGTCGAGCGCCAGGTCTTCGGCGCGCACCTGTC
>CAYZNA010000034.1:0-4020 GCA_964478665.1 uncultured Anaerolineales bacterium | reverse complement strand
GTCCATCGGAGATTTGTGCCGGGCGGGTGACGTTGCAGTACCAGCCCTTGAAGGCCCCATCGTCAACGTCGTAGATGGCAAACACGTTGTACCAGCGGTCGCTGAAAAACCACTCGACGAAACGATCGCCGGCCTTGAGTGTGACGTAGCCCAGGGCCATGGTCTCGCGGGTGAAGCGCGCCTCCAGCACTACCCGGCCCGATCCGCGCTCCAGTACCCGCCCGCGATAGCGCAGCTTCTCGCGTCCGGCGTGGTCCAGTTTGCACACGGTGATTTCGCTCATGGCAGCAAATGGATGGCGGCCGGGTCCAGCCGCAGGGCGAGAACCTCGCCCGGCGCGGGCAGCGGTTGGTTGGCGGGGAACTCAAAGGTCAGAGTGAGATCCTCCCCGGCCGCCAGCCCCCGAGTGTTGCTTTCCGGGGCCAGCCCCCGATTGCCGAAGGTTTCGGCCGCCAGCCGGACCACGGTGCGGGCGCCGCGGAAGGAGATCTCCAGCACACGGCCCTGCAGGGTTGTGTCCCCGTTGCTCACCATCGCTCCCTCCGGGCGCAGCAGCAGGGTGACTGCTTCCCCGTCCGGGACCCCGGTCCGGGGCGAGGCCACCGGCAGCGGGCCGAGGGCGGTGGCGGCCACGACTCCGGTCCCCTGCCGGACCAGCCGCCCCGGCAGCAGGTTGGTCAGGCCGAGGAATTCGGCCACCGCGCGCGAATCCGGCCGGGCGTAGACCTCAGTCGGGGCGCCCACCTGCAGCAGCCGCCCGGCCTGCATCACCGCCACGCGGTCGGCCAGGGCAAAGGCCTCCTCTTGATCGTGGGTGACGTACAGCGCAGTCTGGCCCAGCCGGCGCAGGATGGCGCGCAGTTCCAGTAGCAAATGCTCGCGCAACCGGCGATCCAGCGCCCCCAGCGGCTCGTCCAGCATCAGCAGGCGCGGGCGCGGGGCCAGGGCGCGGGCCAGCGCCACCCGTTGCTGTTCGCCGCCGGAGAGGGTGTTCACGTCGCGCCCACCGAAGCCGGCCAGCCCCACCAGCGCCAGCGCCCGCTCCACTTCGGCGGCGATCTCGCGCGCCGGCCGGCCCTGCATTCTCAGGCCAAAGCCCACGTTGCCGGCCACGTCCTTGTGCGGGAAGAGCACGTAATCCTGAAACATCAATCCGAACTGGCGGCGATGGGGCGGCAACCCGGCAAGGGAGACGCCCCCCCAGCGCACCTCGCCCGAATCGGGCTGCTCCAGCCCGGCGATCAGCAGCAGCAAGGTGGACTTGCCGCAGCCGCTCGGGCCGAGCAGGGCCAGGATTTCGCCGGTCCCCATGGCAAAGGAGACTTCGTTCACGGCCGGGGTGGGGCCGAAGGCTCTGGTCAGGTTGTGCACTTCCAGGGTGGGCATGCGGTTAATGGCAGTACCGCATAACTTACTATCGCCGACCGGACCTGACCCCCCGGCCCGGTCTCCGACCGTCCCGAAGCGGGAAGGGGGAGAAAAATCGGCCTGGAACGACGGCTTTTCTCCCCTTCTCTCCCTGTTTCGGGGAGAGAAGGGGCAGGGGGATGAGAGAGGTCTGATTGGCATAGTGAGTTATGCTCCATTGCGGTTAATGCTACCACGTTCCGGCCGGTGAGCGTGAGGGTGCGAGGGCCGATATTCTCCGGCCATTGGGCAATCTGCCGGTGGGTGGTAGAATCGGCGGGCGGGCGCCGATCCCGGCCCCCACCCCATTGCCATGTTGCCCATCAACGACCCCGCCCGGAATCCACGCCCGATGAAGATGAGCCTGCCGGCCGCCCGCCACGTAGACTGGTTGCTGTTCAACCTGCGCTGGTTGCTGCTGGTAGCGGTGGCAGTGGTGGCTTTTATTAACCCCGGCGACAAGCTGCCCACCGCCATGCTGTTGCTGGCGGCCGCGGCCTACAACCTCGTCATCATGCTGATGCTCACCGCCGGCGCCCTGCCCGGCATCTTGCCCGGGCTGACACTGGTGCTGGATTCACTGCTGGCAATTGCCATCTTTCAGACCACCGGGCGCGCCGCGGGGATGCTGGTCTGGGCGGCGCTGTTCCCCATTCTGTCGGCGGCGCTGCGCTTTGGCTGGCAGATCAGCCTGGGGACCACGGCAGTGATCCTGGCCTCTGAGGCCATCCTGGTAGTGGTGTTTGACCACGACCCGTGGGGTGTGCTGGCGCCGTTTGTGTTTCAGGGCCTGTTTCTGGGGATTGCGGCCGCGGTGGCCGGGCTGGTGGGCGAGCGGGTAAACGCCCTGTCTGCCCGCGAAATGGAGGAAGAGCTGGAGCAAGACGCCCGGCGGCTGCGCACGGTTCGCGAGCAAGTGCGGGCAGTGTATCAGATGGCCTCGGCGGTCAGCGCCACCCTGGATTACGAGCGGGTGCTGGAGGCGGCGCTGGACCTGGGCAGCCTGGGCGCCGCCGAGCTGGACGACGAAGCTAACCTGATGGTGAGCGCCGTGCTGCTGCTGGAGGAAGAACAGTTGCACGTGACCGCCGGTCGTCGCCTGACCCCGGCCGATGCCCGGCTGGTGCTGCCCGGCAAAGCCGGCTTGCTGGCGGAGGCGCTGCGCCGGGGCGAGCCAAAGTACTCCGCCGAGCCGTTTCGCGACCCGGAGTTGCAGAGCATGGTGGCGCTGCGCTCGTGCAATTCGCTGATGTGCGTACCGCTGGGCGCCGACTTTCAGACCTTCGGCATACTGCTGTTCGGCCACCCCAGGCCGGGCTATTTTGACATGGACCACATCGAATTGCTGGCCGCCATTGGCAACCAGGCGGTGATTGCCCTGCAAAACGCCCAACTGTTCCGGGGGCTGGCGCGCGAGAAGGAACGC
This sequence comes from uncultured Anaerolineales bacterium, assembly GCA_964478665.1. GTDB lineage: Bacteria > Chloroflexota > Anaerolineae > Anaerolineales > CAYZNA01 > CAYZNA01. The sequence continues at coordinate 1,187 of CAYZNA010000034.1, read as the reverse complement.
ATTGTGGAGGTGGAAGAAGAGGCGCGCAAGAAGCTGGCCCGCGATCTGCACGACGGCCCCACCCAGGCCATTGCCGCCATTGCCATGCGCACCAACTACACCCGCCGGCTGATGGAACGCGACACCGGAGCGGCAGTGGCCGAGCTGTTCAAGATCGAAGATCTGGCGCGCCGCACCACCAAAGAGATCCGCCACATGCTGTTCACCTTGCGCCCGCTGATCCTGGAAAGCCAGGGGCTGGAGGCTGCCCTGCGCCAACTGGCGGCGAAAATGTACGAAACCCACGAGCAAAAGGTCAAGGTGGAAACCCACCCCGGCGCTACCGAGAACCTGGAAATGGGCAAGCAGGGGGTGATCTTTTACATTGCCGAAGAAGCCGCCAACAACGCCCGCAAGCACGCCGAGGCCGAGATGATCTGGCTGCGCCTGAGACAAAAGGACGACATCTTCTCGTTGGAGGTCGAAGACAACGGCGTGGGCTTCAACGTGGGTAAAGTGGATGCCTCTTACGATCAGCGCGGCAGCCTGGGGATGGTAAATATGCGCGAGCGGGCCGAGCTGGTGGGCGGCGTGCTCAAAGTCGAGTCGGCCGAGGGCAAAGGCACCCGCATCCGCGTGTACGTGCCGCTGACCGAGGCCGCCGCCGATAAGCTGCGGCGGTGAGCGCCCCCCCCGGCCGGCTGCTCTTTGTGCTGACCGTGTTCTACGGGACGACCTTCTTCTGCTGGCTGGGCTACGAGGAGCGCGACTCCCGCGCGGCGACCGCCCTGGGCGTGGGGCTGACGCTGCTGGCCGGGCTGCACTGGCTGCCCCGCCTGACGCGCGGCCTCGCCGGGCGCCGGCGGCGGCTGGCCCTTGCCGGGGCCGGGCTGGCGCTGGGACTGGCGGCCGCACCCCTCACCGCCACCCTGATGGCGGTCAAGGTCTCGCTGCACGGGCACGCCAGCCCGGACTTTCCCGCCGAAGTTGTGCTGGGGCTGCTGCGCCTCACCCCGGTCTGGGGCCTGGCCGGGCTGCTGCTGGGCAGCGCCGCCGGGCTGCTGCTGGGCAGCGCCGCCGGGCTGCTGCTGCCGCTCCCTCACCCCTTCTTAAGGAAGAAGGAAGCAGGAAGAAGGAACGCTTCGCGGGAAGCAGGAACGCTTCGCGGGAAGCAGGAACGCTTCGCGGGAAGCAGGAACGCTTCGCGG
>CAYZNA010000033.1:5463-17729 GCA_964478665.1 uncultured Anaerolineales bacterium | reverse complement strand
AGCGCTGGTCCACCTGCTCGAAGCGCTGGTCCACCTGCTCGAAGCGCTGGTCCACTTGCTCGAAGCGCTGGTCCACTTGCTCGAAGCGCTGGTCCACTTGCTCGAAGCTGGCGCGCGTTTCCGCCCGGAACTCCTCAAAGCGGCTGTCTGCTTTCTCCAGACTGGCGCGCGTTTCCGCCCGAAACTCCTCAGAGCGGCTGTCTGCTTTCTCCAGACTGGCGCGCGTTTCCGCCCGAAACTCCTCAGAGCGGCTGTCTGCTTTCTCCAGACTGGCGCGCGTTTCCGCCCGAAACGCGCGCATTTCCTCGATATACTGGTTTATCCGCGCTATATGTTCGTCCAACCGATCAAAGTGGCCATAGGTTTCCACCCGAAATGTGCGCAGCGTTTCTACGACTGCAGCAAACTCGTCTCTGGTGGCGAAATCCCGCGCAAAAGCCTCGCGCAGGCGTGCGCGCACGGTGGGGTGGCGTTCCAGCAAAGGCAGGAACTCATTCTCAAACAGGTATGCAAATTCATCCGGGGTCAGCTTCAGCAGTTCGACCATTGGTTGGCTTGCTCCACAGGGTTGCCTGTTACATTGTACCTCAGCAGGTCAATTCCCTCAACCCGCCAGCTTGCGCAAGGTCTTCTCCAGGCTTCCCCGCCAGCCCTCGTCCTCGCCGATGCGCGGCAGCCACAATTGATTCTTGCTCAACCGCGCGCCTGGACCGAGTCCGGTCTGCAACTGCAACAGCTCGGGGGAGGCGTAAGCCGCGCCGGTCAGACTCTCGGGCAGGCGGATCACCGGCTGGCCATTCTCCACGCTCACCGAATCCACGCCCGCCCGTTGGGCCAGCAGCTTGAGCCGGAGCTGAAACAGCAGATTCTCCACCGGTCTCGGCAGCGGCCCGAAGCGATCTTCGAATTCGGCAGCCACGGCTGCCAGCGCCCCCTCGTCGCGGATGTCGGCCAGCCGGCGGTATAGCCGCAGGCGCAGGTTGCGATCCGCCACGTAGGCGGCCGGGATCACGGTCGGGAGGGGCAGGTCCACCGTCACCGGGTGCAGATCGGCGACCGGCTCGGCCTCCCGCAGCAGGCCGGCGGCCCGGGCCGGGGCGGCCTTGCCCGCTTTCAGTTGCCGCACCGCACGGGCCAGCAGCCGGGTGTACAGGTGGAAGCCCACCGCGGAGATGTGGCCGTGCTGCCGCGTGCCCAGGATGTCGCCGGTACCGCGGATTTCCAGATCGCGCATGGCAATGGAATAGCCCGCGCCCAGTTCGGTTTGCTCGGCGATGGTTTCCAGCCGGCGGAAGCCGTCCGGGGTTGGGCGAATCTTGCGGTCGCGGAAGAAGTAGGCGTAGGCCCGCGCCGCGCTCCGGCCCACGCGGCCGCGCAACTGGTACAGTTCCGCCAATCCGAAGGCGTCGGCGCGTTCCACAATCAGGGTGTTGGCGTTGGGGATGTCCAACCCGGACTCGATGATGGTGGTACACAGCAGCAGGTCAATCCGACCCTCGGTGAACTCGTCCATCACCCGCGCCAGCTCTTTCTCGTTCATCTGCCCGTGGCCCACTGCCACCCGCGCCTCCGGTGCCAGCCGCTCCAGCCGCTGCCGGACTGATTCGATGGTCTGCACCCGGTTGTGAAGATAGAACACCTGCCCGCCGCGCTCCAGTTCGCGCAGGATGGCCTGGCGCACGATCCGTTCCGAATACGGGCCGACGTGGGTGACCACCGGGAGCCGCTCGTCCGGCGGGGTGTTAATGGTGGAGATGTCGCGCACCCCGGTCAGGGACATGTACAGGGTGCGCGGGATGGGGGTGGCGGTCATGGTGAGCACGTCCACCTCGGTGCGCTTGCGCTTGAGCAGTTCTTTGTGGGTGACGCCGAAGCGCTGCTCCTCGTCAATAATCAGCAGTCCCAGATTCTTGAATTGCACATCGTTGCCCATCAGCCGGTGGGTGCCGATGACAATGTCCACCTGGCCCAGCAGCAGCCGGCGCAGGATTTCGTCTTGCTGGGCCGGTGTGCGGAAGCGGGAGAGCATCTCCACCGTGGCCGGGAAGGGGGCCAGGCGCTGCTGAAAGGTCTGCAAGTGCTGCTGGGCCAGGATGGTGGTGGGGACCAGCAGCGCGACCTGCGCTCCGTCCATTATCGCTTTGAACGCTGCCCGCAAGGCCACTTCGGTCTTGCCGTAGCCCACGTCGCCGCAGATCAGCCGGTCCATGGGCTGGTTGCTTTCCATGTCCTCTTTTACTTCGCGGATGGCGCGCAGTTGATCTTCGGTTTCCACGTAGGGGAAGGCGGCCTCCAGCTCGCGCTGCCAGGAGCCGTCCGGGCTGAAGGCGCGCCCGGGGGCGACTGCGCGCGCGGCGTACAGCTCCAGCATCTCGCGGGCCACCTCTTCCACCGCAGCGCGGGTGCGCTCTTTCACGCGCTCCCATTCCTGGGTGCCCAGGCGGGAGAGGCCGGGCGGGGTTTCGTCTGCCCCCACGTAGCGGGTCAGCCGGTCGGCCTGATGGATGGGGACGAACAACTGGTCGTCGCCGTCGAACTGCACTTGCAGGTATTCGCGCTCCACCGCCTCAATAGTGCGCCTGACCAGCCCGGCGTAGCGCCCAATGCCGAAGTCCACGTGCACCACGTAGTCCCCGGTGGCAAAGTCGGCATAGACCGCCTCCGGCGCGCTGGCCACGGGACCCGCGGCCCGGCGGCGCGGCTCCGGGCGCGTCCACCCGTATATCTCCCCATCGGTGAGCAGGTGCAGGCGGGGGCCGGCGGGGACGGCCAGCGTCCAGCCCTCCCCCAGCGCCCCCTGCACAAAGATCAGGGACCCGGCCGGGGCCTCCTGAGGCAGGGCTTCCACCGGGGGAAGGTAGGGGCGACCGAGCCGGTCGCCCCTACCTTCGCCCCATAGTTCGGCCAGGCGCTGGGCCTGACGGGTCACCACCACCGCGCGGTCGAGGCTGGCGTGCAGGTCGCGCAGGGCTTCCATCAGGGGTTTGAGTTGGCCGCCGTAGCGCCGGCCGGGCTTGAAATGGGCGCCCATGTCCACCAACTGCACGCCTTCGTCCGTTTCGGGCGGCTGGCTCAGGTGCAGCCGTGGGTGGCCGGCCAGCGAGTCGCGCAGGTCCGCGAGGGTGTGATAGGCCAGCGGGAAGTTCTCCGGCAGCAGCCCGGCGCGGATCTGGTCGGCGCGCAGTTGCACCGCCTGCTCCTCCAACTCGTCCACCGCGTCTTCGATCTCCTGCCAGTCGTCCAGCGCCACCAGCGCGCCGGGCGGCAGGTAGTCCAGCAGGCTGGCCGGGGAGGGGTAGAGCAGGGGGATGAGGAACTCCAGCGCGGCGCCGGCCGGCGGCTCGCCAACGGGTGCGATCGCAACCTGCGCCTCCAGCAGCCCGCGCCAGGCTTCCGGCCAGCCCTTGCCGGCCCCGCCGGTCGGGCCGAGGTGGCGCGGCAGGGCCTCGCGGGCCGGCGTGACCAGCACGCTCTCCACCCGCGCGCCGGAGCGCTGGGTGGCTGGGTCAAACTGGCGCAGGCTGTCCAGCTCCTCGCCGAACAGTTCGATGCGAGTCGGCAGCGGATCAGCGGGCGGCCAGATGTCAAGGATACCGCCCCGGCGCGAGAACCCTCCCGGCTCCACCACCACTGTCCCGGGTTCGTATCCGGCGCCCACCCAGGTTTGCAGCAACTTCTCCAGCCGGACGGTCTGCCCCATGCGCAGCGTCCGGCTGTTGGCCAGGAATTCGCGCAGGGGCAGGGTGGGGGCCATTAAGGCGCGGGCGTCTGCGACGATAATCAACGCAGGTTCCGCTTCCGGAGGGCGGGCGTAGCCGGGGGTTGAATAAGAGGCCAGCGCGGCCAGCACGGTCAGGCGGTTGCGCACGGTGCGCGGCCCCCACGCCGACCTCTCGTAAAACAGCGGGTTGGGTTCGGAGAAGGGCAGCAGAGAGGCGGTCGGGTTCCACGCCGCCAGCTCCTCGGTCAGGGCCAGGGCGCGGTCGTGGCGGGCGGTGAGCAGGATCAGCGGCCCGGCGGCACCCCGCTCCCCGGCCAGGGCAGCCAGCACCGGCAGGCGGGCGGCGCGCATCAGGCCGAGGGCCGGTGGGCGCTCAGCCGCCGCAGGCAGGGCCGCCAGGGCCGCCCGGTACTCCGGCAGGGCGCGGATAGCCGGGAGCAGCGCGGCGAGGTTCATGTGTTGTACCTGTTCATGGCCGCCACAAGGCCCTCGTTGACGAACAGCAGCACCGCCTCCACCGCCTGGTTCAGCGTCAGGTCCATCACCTCGGCATCCTCACCCCGGAAATCGGACAGCACGTAGCCCGCGCCGGGTTTCCCCGCCGACGGGCGGCCAATGCCAATCCGCAGGCGCGGGAAGGCCTGCGTGCCCAGACTCTGGCTGATGGAGCGCATGCCGTTGTGCCCGGCTGTGCCGCCCTCCGCGCGCAGCCGGATTGCCCCCACCGGCAGGTCCAGTTCGTCGTAGCACACCAGCAGCCGCTCCAGCGGCAGGCGGTAGAACTTGACCAGCGATGCCACCGGGCCGCCGCTCAGATTCATGTAAGTCTGAGGCTTGGCCAGCGCCAGGGTATGCTCGCCGGCCGGCGCGCCGGTCACCAGCGCGTTGCTCTGCTTTCGAGTGAAGCGGGCGCCCAGCTCCGCCGCCAGGCGGTCCAGCAACATGAAGCCCACGTTGTGGCGGTTGGCGCGATATTCACGGCCCGGGTTGCCCAGGCCCACAATCAGTACATCGGGAGGCATGCTGTGGAGCGCGCTAGCGCTGCAGCTCTTCCAGAGTCTGCCGCAGCCAGCGACGCAGGCGCGGGCGCAACACGGCGCGCAGGCCGCTGTATAGCCCGATGAGCAGGAAGAGGCCGAAGGAGGCCATCACCCCGCCGAGGAAGGCCCGCCCGATCTGCCCCCCGCCGATTGACCCTGACCCTGCGGCGGATTCCCCGCCGGGGACCGGGGTGCCCGGAGGGGCCCCGGTCCCGGCCGGGGAGGCCGCTTCCGGCGTGGGGGTGGGGGGCTGCTCCACCACCACTTCTGCGGTTGGCGAGGGCGGGGGTGGCGGCTCGGTGGGGGCGGGAGGCGGGGTGGCGGTCGGGGGGGTGTTCTGGATCAGCACCCCGCTCACGACCGCCTCCAGCGTGGAACCGTCCTGCCCGAGCACCTGCAGTCGCAGCGAGTATTGGCCGTCGGTCAGCCCGCTGACGTCCCACGTGGCCAGTTGGCCGTCCTGCACCAGGCTGAGGCCGGGGTCGCCCAGCAGGAACCAGGTCCCGGTGGGGTTTGGCTCGTAGGCGAAGGCCAGCTCGTAGTGGTCGAACTGCGGGTGGGTGGCGGCGCCTGTTATCACCACTTCCCCCTTGACCGGCTCACCCTGGCGGGGAAAGGTGAGCAAGGCCGTGCCGGCTTGCTGCGCGCGGGCAGCGTGTGCCGTGAGCAGGGCGAGCAGGGCAAGGAGCGGGGAGAGGCGAGCAGCGTGGCGTTTCATCTGAGACCGGCGCGAGGCAAAGAGTCAGTTTAACATGAAGTTGGGGGCCGGATAGCCTCAACCCTACTGGCCGAGCACCTGGCGCGCAATCACCAGCCGCTGAATCTCGCTGGTACCCTCGCCGATTGTCATCAGCCGGGCGTCGCGATAGATGCGTTCCACCGGGAATTCGGCTGAGTAGCCGTAGCCGCCATGGATCTGGATGGCGTTCCGGCAGACGCGCTCAGCCATCTCGGCGGCGAACAGCTTGGCTTGCGCTGCTGCCAGGGTGTACGGGCGGCCCTGCTCTTTGAGCCACGCGGCGCGGTACACCAGCAGCCGCGCGGCCTCGATCTCGGTGGCGGCGTCGGCCAACATCCACTGGATGGCCTCGAAACCGGAGATTGGCCCGCCGAAAGCCTCGCGCTCTTTCGCATAGCCAAGGGAGGCCTCGTGGGCGGCCTGCGCCAGGCCCACTGCCAGCGCCCCGATCCCGATCCGCCCCCCGTCCAGCGTCGCCAATGTCATGTGCAGGCCGCGGCCCTCCTCCCCCAGCAGGTTCTCGCGCGGCACCCGGACCTCTTTATAGGTCACTGCGTGGGTGGGCGAGCCTTTCAGCCCCATCTTTTTCTCCGGCGGCCCGATGTGCAGGCCGGGGGTGCCGGTGGGGACGATGATCAGGCTGAGCGAGTGGCTGGAGTGGTCGTGGCTGGTGCGGCACAGAGTTACAATCACGTCGCTGATCGAGGCGTTGGTGGTCCACATTTTGGCCCCGTCCAGGATCCACGAATCGCCCTCCGGCACGGCCCGCGTGCGCACACCGCCCTGCAAGTCCGAACCGGCGCCGGGTTCGGTCAGCGCCAGTGCGCCGAGCAGGGGGCGAGCCGGTGTGCCGCCCCGGCCGTCGCCGGTCGCCAGCGGGCGCAGGAATCTTTCCTTCTGTGCCGCCGTGCCCCAGTTGGCGATGGGCGCCGAGGCCAGGCTGTTGTGGGCAGCCACGGCCAGCGCGGTGCTGCCGCAGGCCCGGCCCAGCTCCTCGATGGCGATGGCCGCCGAGATGGCATCCACCCCGGCTCCGCCGTATTCCACCGGGGCGTTCAGCCCCAGCAGCCCCAGCGGCCCCATCTTGCGCACCGCCGCCCAGTTGAACTCGGCTTTCTCATCCACTTCGCGCGCGCGCGGCGCGACTTCCTTTTCGCAGAAGTCGCGGACCGCTTCGCGCCACATTTGCTGCTCTTCCGAAAGCTGGAATTCCATAGCTCCTCAATCTTCTCACCGCCCGAGGTAGAAACAGATCAGCCCCACTGCACACGGCACCCCCAGCGCGATCAGCACGATGGCGACCGTGTAGGCCGAATAACCAAAGTAGTCCCCTGCGCGAAAGCGCGGACCGGCCAACTTCGCCCCCGCCGGGGCTGCGCCGCAACGGGCGCACGGCCCATCCGGGAGGCGTTGCTGCCACCCGCATTCAGGGCAGGGGATCATCCGTGCGCCGCCCGAATCTCCTCGACTGCCTCCGGGTTAAGCAGGGAGGAAGTATCTCCCGGCGCCTCGCCCAGATAGGCAGCCCGGATCATGCGCCGCATCACTTTGGCGTTGCGCGTCCTGGGCAGATCGCTGACGAAACGGATCTCGCGCGGGCGCAGCGGTTTGCCCAGCTCGTGCGCCACGCGTTCCCGCAGTTCGCCGGCCAGCGCCTCATCCGCGGCCGCGCCGGGCGCCAGCACGCAGAAGCACACCACCTCGCTGCCTTTCACCGGGTGCGGCACGCCGATGGCCGCGGCCTCGAGCACCGCCGGGTGGCCGACCAGGGCCGATTCCACTTCTGCCGGGCCGAGGCGCTTGCCGGCCACTTTGATGGTGTCATCCGAGCGCCCGAGGATGTACCACAACCCGTCGTCGTCCACCGCGGCGAAGTCGCCGTGCACCCAGGTCTGCGGGAAGCGCGACCAGTAGGTATCTTCGTAGCGTTGCGGGTCTCTCCAGAAGCCGCGGGTCATGCCGATCCACGGCGCGCGGATTACCAGCTCGCCCACCTGATTGCGCACCGAGTTGCCGGCCTCGTCCACCACGTCGGCAGCGATGCCGGGGCAGGGGGCAGAGAAGGCGCACGGTTTGAGCGGCAGCACCGGGTTGCCCATCACGATTCCGCCCGAGATTTCGGTGCCGCCGGAGTAGTTGATGATGGGCAGCCGCCCGCCGCCCACCGTGTTGAACAGCCACAGCCACGGGTCGGGGTTCCAGGGTTCGCCGGTGGAGGCAAACAGCCGCAGCGCGCTCAGGTCGTGTTGCCGCACCGGCCCCTCGCCGAAGCGAAGCAGCGAGCGGATCAGGGTGGGTGACACCCCCAGGCCGGTGATGCGGTGCCGGGCCACCATGGCCCACAGGCGATCCGGGCCGGGGTAGTCCGGCGCCCCGTCGTAAATAAACATGGTCCCGCCCAGCAGCAGGCTGCCGAAGACCAGCCACGGCCCCATCATCCAGCCCATGTCGGTCAGCCAGTACAGCACGTCACCCGGCTGCACGTCGGTGCCAAAGGCCATGTCCTGGGCGGACTTGACCGGGAAGCCGCAGTGGGTGTGGACCGCGCCCTTGGGCCGCCCGGTGGTGCCGGAGGTGTAGATAATCATCAGCGGGTCTTCGGCAGCGGTCGGTTCCGGGGCGGCGCGCTCCGGCTGGGGCGGGATCAGTTCGTGATACCAGTGATCGCGCGGACTGCGCATAGCCACAGGGTTGCCCGCGCGCCGCAGTACAATCACGTGCTCTACAGTGGGGACTTGCTCTAGCGCCTCATCGAGCACCAGCTTCATGGGGGCCACCGCTCCGCGGCGGAAGAGACCGTCGGCGGTGAACACCGCTCGGGCGTCGGCATCCGCCAGGCGCGAGACGATGGCGCTCACCCCGTAGCCGGAGAACAGCGGCAGCACAATCCCGCCGATCTTGACCACCGCCAGCAGCGCGGCCACAATCTCCGGGGTCATGGGCATGTACAACCCGATCGCGCTACCCTTGCCCAGCCCCAGCGCGCGCAGGGCGTTTGCGCAGCGGTCTACCTCGGCGCTCAGTTCGGCGTAGCTCAGCGTGCGGGTCAGGCCCTCCTCGCCCCCCCAGATCAGGACAGGCGAGTCGCCAGGGACGAAGACCCCAGGGGTCTTTAAGACCCCCGGAGTCTGCGAGTCGCGGTACTTGTCCAGGCAGTTGGTGACGATGTTAAGCTTTCCGCCCACGCACCACTCTGGCCAGGCAATACCCCGGCTGAGGTCCACCACGCTGGAGTAGGGCCGGTCGAAGCGGATATCGAGGTAATTCAAGATGGCATCGGTGAACCAGGCCACGTCGGCAGTGGAGCGTTGCATCAACTCATCGAACGAGCCGATGCCGTGCAGTCGCATGAAGCGGGTGAGGTGGGCGCGTTCGAGGTAATCCGGAGTTGGGCGCCACACAATGGGGCCGCCAAAGCTGAGGTTTTGTTGATCCATAAGTGCCCTCCCGTGCGCGGTCGGGCCTGCGTGCGCTCCGACCGGAGGTATGCATGCCGGGGCCATTGCAACCCCATCATCGCCTCCTCACCCCCCCGAAGGCGGGTACCCGCCGCGGGCGGCTAGCGGTGCACGCGAGTGAGGTACTTTGCCACCTCCTCGATGTGGTTGGCCAGCGAATCCAGACGGGCGCGGACGGCGACGTTGGTGTTGAATTCCGGCCCGGCCAGTTCGCGCAGCGCGGCAGCCGCCTGCCCGGCCATGTCCAGGGCCGCGTTTAGCTTTTCCGCATCCGGCAGGCGGGCCTCGGCGGCCGTGGGGCGGGCCGGGGCGCCGGAGGGCGGCACCGGGCGGTAGGGGACGAACGGCAACGGTTCCTCGTAGCGCGCTTTCGGTTTTTCAGGCATGAGATCGGTCCTTAAGAGTGTGCGATTGTGGTCGGTCAACGGTCAACCTGCGCCACGATCTGCCCCTGCGGCGTGGCCCATGCGCGGGCCATGCGCGGGGTGTTGAAGGCTATTCCCACCCGGCCCTCACTGTCGAGCAGGATCAAGCCGCCCAGGCCGCCCACGCGGTTTTCTAGCACGGAGAGCGCGGCCTCTGCCGCGGCCTGGGCCGGCAGACCGGAGCGGGCCAGGTCCACGGCGGTCTTGCTGAACACGACTTTCATCAGCGTTTCGCCCCAGCCGGTGGCCGAGGCCGCCCCGGCCAGATTATCGGCGTAGGCGCCGCAGCCCACCAATGGGCTGTCGCCCACCCGGCCGGGCAGCTTGCCGGGGGTCCCGCCGGTGGAAGTGGCGGCGGCCAGGTTCCCGGCCTGGTCGCGGGCCACCGCCCCGACCGTATCGGACAGGGTTGCTGCCGGAGGCCGGGCGACCCGGCCAAAGGATGCGGCGATGTCGCCCGCCTGGCGCCGGGCGACCTGCCAGCGTTCCAGCTCCCGGCCCACCAGTAGTTCTTCCAGCGGGCAGGCAGGGATGCCCTGGGCGCGGGCAAAGGCCTCCGCGCCGGCGCCGACCAGCAGGGCGTGCTCGGTATGGTTCATCACCAGCCGGGCGAGTGAGATGGGGTTGCGGATGTTTTGCACCGCGGCCACGGCGCCGGTGTTGAGCGTAGCGCCGTCCATAATGATGGCATCCAATTCCACCTGGCCGGCGGCATTCAGCCACGCCCCGCGACCGGCGTCGAAGGCCGGGTCATCTTCCAGCAAGCGCAAGGCAGCTTCCACCGCGTCCAGGGCGCTGCCGCCGTTTTGCAGGATGGCCCAGCCGGCCTCTGCGCCGCGCCGGCAGCCCTGCAAATGGGCCTCGGCTTCATCATCGGGGATTGCCCAGGCGCCCCCGTGAACGCCCAGTGCGAGGGTATTCATTGCCTCAGATCCGCAACAGTTGCGCCAGCAGGATCGGCGCCAGCAGGTAGCCGCCCAGGCCGGCTGCCGTGCCCAGCAGCGCCGCGCCGCGCAGGCGCGTGGGGGAAAGGGCGGCCCCGAGGCCAGGCCCCACAGCCAGGACGCCGCTCACACCGGCCAGCTCCAGCGCCAGCGGCCAGAACCCGGTCCGGGCCAGGCCAAAGGCCGCCCCGCAGGCCAGCAGGCTGGTCAGGCCGCAGAAGCGCGCCAGGGCAGCGTAGCGGTCGGCGCGGTTGGGTACCATCGGCGGGATGGCGGGCAGGTCGGGGTCAAGGCCGTCTGCGCCGGCGGTCCCGTACAGCAGCCGGTAGAAGAAGAATTGGTTGGCGGCAGTGAACAGCATCACTGCCCGCACCAGCAGCATGCCGGCAAGCTCCACCCGGCCGGCGCCGAGCGCGCTTGCCAGCGGGTCGGGGCCGAACAGCAGCGCGATCTGGGCGAGGGGCAGCAGCAGGCTGAAGGCCATCTGCACGGCTACCGCCATCAGCAACAGCGGCTGGGGTCCCGCAAAACACAGCCCGCCCAGGATGATCCAGCTCAAGCCGGTCAGTGGGTGGCGGGTGCCGAATTCAATGTAATTGAGTAGCCCGAAGAGCAGGAATAGCCCGCCCCAGACTTGTTGTGCCTGCCCCAGGCGATTCACACCGCCCAGCAGGTTGGGATCGGTTGTTTTAAGGGTCCTGGCCATGTAGTTTCGGTTCGAGGATGGGTGTTGAGCGACTTGCGCCGGTGAATTGTAGCACGCCTGGCGCGCGGGGGGAAGCGCGCGGCTTGCGGTCAGGTGCTTGCGCAGGTCCCCGCCTGCCCCGCCGGCAAGCCGCCTGCCGGGAAGTTACGGTATAATTATTGAGAGATCTGTCACGGGCGTTCCCTGAGCAGTGCAGGCGGTGCTGAAACGGGTGGGAGGTGGCGTTGCGGGTACTGATAACCGGCGTGGGTGGGTTTGCTGGCAGCCATCTGGCTGACTGTTTGCTCACCGACCCGGATGCCGAGCTGTGGGGCACCGTGCTTCCTGCCGGGCGACCGGCGTACCTGGCCGCCGCGGTCCACCGGCTGGCCGTTGACCTGCGCGACCCGCAGGCCGTGCGCCAGATTATCCAGAGCGCCCGCCCCGAGCGGGTTTATCATCTCGCCGGACAGGCCTTTGTTCCCCAGAGCCATCGCGACCCGTGGGACACGCTGGAGAACAATCTGCGACCGCAGCTCAACCTGTTCGAATCGCTGCTGGCGGAGAGCCTGCGGCCCCGGATGCTGGTGGTCGGCTCGTACGAGGTGTATGCGCGCCGCCCGTCGAAGATCCCGCTCGCGGGGCTGCCGGGCCAGGCGGGCGCTGCGCCAGAGATCCAGACGGTGGGGGAAGACTGGCCGCTCGGCCCGGACAGCCCCTATGGGGTGAGCAAGGTCGCCCAGGATTTTCTGGCCCGGCAGTATTTTGAGACCTATGATTTGCCGGTCATCCGCGTGCGCCCGTTTAATCACATTGGCCCGCGCCAGTCGCCGCGCTTTGTCGCCGCGGCCTTTGCCTCGCAAATTGCCCGCATCCGGGCCGGGCAGCAGCCTGCGGTCTTGCGCGTGGGCAACCTGGCTGCCCGCCGCGATTTCACCGACGTGCGCGACATGGTGCGCGGTTATGCCCTGCTGCTCGAGCGCGGCGCGCCCGGGGAAGTGTACAATCTGGGGAGCGGCGCCTCGCACAGCATACAGGAATTGCTCGACCGGCTGCTGGCGCTGGCCGGGGTGGCCTGCGAAGTGACCGTGGACCCGGAGCGCTACCGCCCGCTCGATGCGGGGGAGGTGTTGTGTGACGCCTCTCGCGCCTTCGCCGCCTGCGGCTGGCGCCCGGTGTTTCCCGTCGCCGCCACGCTTGCCGCCCTGCTGGCCTACGAACAGCAACCCCTCGCCCCGGCACCCCCCCCCCCCC
>CAYZNA010000033.1:0-5453 GCA_964478665.1 uncultured Anaerolineales bacterium | reverse complement strand
GGAATGCATCCGCTCGGTCGACGTCGAAGGCGAGAACGACAACAAGCTGCAGGCCCGCGCGAACAAGACCGGCGTCGAGGTGCCGTTCGTCGTGAGTCGGGCGCTCGATGCGCCGGACGTGATGTGTGATGCCTCTCGCGCCTTCGCGGCCTGCGGCTGGCGGCCGGAGACTCCCTTCGACGTTACCCTCGCCGACCTGCTGGCCTACGAAGAGCAACGCCTCGACCCGGCCACCCGCCCCCCCGCCGCCTGAGCATTCATCCTTCAGCGTTCACCCTTTACCCTTTACCCTTTACCCTTTACCCTTTACCACTTACCCTTTACCGCCTACCATTTACCACCACCCTTCACCATTCCCAGGAGTCCACTTTGCCCACCGCACTCATTACCGGAATCACCGGCCAGGACGGCTCTTATCTGGCTGAGTTCTTGCTCGAGAAAGGCTACAACGTCGTCGGCATGGTCCGGCGCACCAGCATTATCAACCTCGACCGCCTGAGCGACGTTCAGGATCGGATCACGCTGGTGCAGGGCGATCTGCTGGACGGGGCCTCGCTGATTGGGCTGCTGCGCGAGTTTGCGCCGGACGAGGTGTATAACCTGGCTGCCATGTCGTTTGTGCCCACCTCGTGGCAGCAGCCGGTGCTCACCGGCGAGGCCACTGCCCTCGGCGTCACCCGCCTGCTGGATGCCATTCGCCTGGTCGACGGGGACGTGCGGTTCTATCAGGCCTCCAGCAGCGAGATGTTCGGAAAAGTGGTCGAGGTGCCGCAACGCGAGTCCACTCCTTTTTATCCCCGCAGCCCGTACGGCGTGGCCAAAGTGTACGGGCACTGGATCACGGTGAACTATCGCGAGAGCTACGGCATGCACGCCACCTCCGGCATTCTGTTTAACCACGGTTCTCCCCGCCGCGGGCTGGAGTTCGTCGAGCGCAAGATCAGCCAGGGTGCCGCTGCCATCAAGCTGGGCATGCTGGACAAGTTGCGCCTGGGCAACCTGGAAGCCCGCCGCGACCTGGGCTTCGCCGGCGACTACGTCCGTGCCATGTGGCTGATGCTGCAGCAGGAAAAGCCCGACGATTTTGTGATCGCCACTGGCGAGACCCACAGCGTGCGTGAAATGTGCGAGGTGGCCTTTTCTCATCTGGGGATGGATTACAACGATTTCGTGGTTTCAGACGAGCGCTTCTACCGGCCGGCGGAAGTAGAACTGTTGATCGGCGATGCCAGCAAGGCCGGGCGGCTGCTCGGCTGGGAGCCGCAGATGACCTTTGCAGAGCTGATTCACGGCATGGTAGACGCAGATCTGCAGTTGTTGCAGGATGGAGCGAAGCTGCCCGATCTGGTGGAGATTACCACCGTTCGCCACTAGCGGCCTGCCAGGGGCGATTGGGTTGAGCAATGGGCACTTACACCCACCAACAATTCGCGGAGAAGCTGGGCGCCAACGGCGACCCCAAACTCAACGCCGCCGCCGACTTTGCCGCGCGCCTGTTGAACGGCCCTGAGGGCGACCGCGTGGCCCGCATCGTGCTCTTTGGCAGCGTGGCGCGTGGCGAGGCCGGGTCGGGGAGCGACGTGGACCTGTTGGTCATCGGCGTGGACAATCTAGATTCGCTCCAGCAGCAGGCCCGGGCTGCTGCTGCGGATATTCTGCTGGAGGGCAGCGATTGTGTTTCCCCGATGGTGTATGACCTCGCCGAAACCGAGTACCCGCCAACGTGGTTTCTCTACCACTCGCTGAAGACTGGCCGGGAGGTGTATCGCATGAACGAGGCTGAGTTGCGCCGCAGAGAGGCCGAGGGCTGGTGGGCGCTGGCTACCGAGTATCTGCGCCAGGCCCGCCGGGCCAGCCAGGACGGCAGCTTTCGCCTGGCGGTGGATGGGGCCTACAACGCGGCAGAGCTGGCAGTGAAGGGCCTGCTGATCCTGCGGATAGAGCAGTTGCCGAGATCGCACGGGGGTCTGGTGCAGATCTTTGGCCGGGAATACGTCACCACAGGCGCGGTGGATCGGTTGCTCAGCCACCGGCTGTCCGCCGCACTGGAGTCGCGCAGCAAGGCGCGTTACGATCGCGGGGCGAAGATCGCAGCAGAACACGTGGAAGAGGCGGCAGCACTGGCTGAGGAGTTGATCAGCCTGCTTGAGCAGGCTCTGGTTTCCGTGGAGCGAGGGGAAAGTGAAAGCCCGGAGCCGTGACTTCACCCGCGAGCAGTTTGCCGAGAAACTGGGCGCAAACGGCGACCCCAAACTCAACGCCGCCGCCGACTTCGCCGCGCGCCTGCTGAACGGCCCGACCGGCGAGAGCGTGGCGCGGATTGTGCTCTTCGGCAGCGTGGCGCGTGGCGAGGCCGGGCCGGAGAGTGACGTGGATTTGCTGGTGCTCGGCGCCGGCTCGCTGGCGGCGCTCTCACAGGCCTCCACCCACGCGGCGGCAGAAACCGTGGTCGAACGGGGGGAAACACTGACCCCGCTGGTGTACGGCGCCTCCCAGTTGTATTTTCCGTCATCTTATCTGGTCTGGTCGGCCTTGAGGGACGGGCGCGAGGTGTACGCTATGGACGAGATTGCATTGCGGCGACAAACGGCCCGCGGCCTGCTGCGCAAAGCCGGGCGACTGCTCCACCAGGCCTCGGACAGCCTGGAGGATGGGAGCTACGAGCTGGCGATTGCCGGAGGCTACACGGCCGCCGAACACGCCGCGAAGGGCCTGCTGATGCTCAAGCCCGGCGTGAACATGCCCGGCAGCCACGGCGGTGTGGCCCAGATGTTCGGTCGTGAATACGTCCGAACCGGCGAAGTGCCGGCCGAGTGGAGCGACTTGCTCCAGCAGAAGCTGGAACTTCGCAGCCGGGCCATGTACGACTATCAGTTGGACCCCGCAGCCGATGAGGCGGCGCGGACGCTGGATTTTGCCGGGGAGCTGATTGCCTTCCTGCAGCAGAAACTCGCGCAGGTCCAGCCAGATGAAACCGCCCCCGGTGAGCCGACATGAGCAGATACACCCGCCAGCAATTCGCCGAGAAGCTGGGCGCCGCGGAGCGTGGCGATCCCAAACTCAACGCCGCCGCCGACTTTGCCGCGCGCCTGCTGAACGGCCCGGTGGGTCACCGCGTGGCTCGCATCGTGTTGTTCGGCAGTGTGGCCGGCGGCGTGGCGCGTCCGGAGAGCGACGTAGACGTGATGGTGTTCGCTGCGCTGCCCGAGGCGCGCCGGGTGGAGATTGCTGCCGAAGCTTCTTGGGAAACAGCGCTGGAGTGGGGAGAATCCGTTTCTCCATTGACCTATCCTCGCGGCCGCTTGCTTCAGCCGCGCCCGTACGTGGTATACAACGCACTCAAGCGTGGACGGGAGATTTTTGCCATGGACGAAAGCACACTTCGCCGCCAGGAGGCTGCCTTGCTGTATCGCACTGCCGAGCGCCATCTTGCCGATGCCCAACGGGTGTTGGAGCTAGACGTGTATTCGCTGGCGATTGTGGGTGTGTACACAGCGGCCGAACTGGCCGCAAAAGCGCTGATTCTGCTCCGCCCTGACGTCGAATTGCCTTATACGCACGGCGGGATGGTCCAGATGTTTGGCCGCGAGTATGTGAAGACCGGCGAGGCCCCGCGGGAATGGGGCCGCCTGCTTGAGCAGAAACTACAACTCCGCAGCCGATCGCTCTATGATCCTGACCTGATCCCGGAGCGTGATGACGCCGCGCCGGTGATTGACCTGGCTCAGGCCATGCTGGAGTTCTTGCGCAGCAAACTTGACACACCAGTAGAGGAAACGGATGGGGATTCGGATTAAGTTCGGCACCGATGGCTGGCGCGGGCGCATCGCTGAGGACTACACCTTCGACAACGTGCGGCGCTGCGCTCAGGGCTTCGCCAGCTACCTGCAGGCGCAGGGCTATGGCGGCGAGTGGGTGGTGGTCGGCCACGACAAACGCTTTGCCTCCGAGGATTTTGCCGCGGCCTGCGCCGAGGTGCTGGCCGCCAACGGCCTGCGCGTCTGGCTGACGGAGGGGGCCACGCCCACCCCGGTGATCTCCTACGCGGTGGTGGACAAGCGGGCCAGGGGCGCGGTCAATATCACCGCCTCCCACAACCCGCCGTCCGACAACGGATTCAAGGTCCGCGACCGGCACGGCGGGGCGATTGACCCGGACGGGCTGAAACGCATCGAAGCGGCCATCCCGGAGCAGGTGGATGGCGTGAAGCGCCTGCCGCTGGCCGGGGCCCTGGCGCAGGATCGGGTGCGTATGTTTGATGCTTCGGTGGCCTATAAGCAGCACCTCACGGACTTGATAGACTTGCGGCCCATCCGCGACGCCGGGCTGACTGTGCTGGTGGACAGCATGTGGGGCAACGGCGCCGGCTGGTTCAGCGAATTGCTGGCCGGCGGGGACACCAGAGTGCTGGAAATCCACAACACCCGCAACCCCTCCTTCCCGGAGATGTCGCGGCCCGAGCCGATCCCCCCCAACGTGGACGTGGGCCTGCGCCGCACGGTGGAATTGGGAGCCGATGTGCTGCTGATCACCGACGGCGACGCCGACCGCATGGGCATCGGCGACGAGAACGGGCGCTTCCTCAACCAGTTGCAGGTGTACGCCATGCTGGCGCTGTACCTGCTGGAAGTTCGCGGCCAGCGCGGCCCAATCGTCAAGACGCTGAGCACGACCTCTATGCTCAACAAGCTGGGCGCGCTGTACGGCGTGCCGGTGCACGAGACCGGGGTCGGATTCAAATACGTCGCCCCCAGAATGATGGAAACCGATGCCATGATCGGCGGCGAGGAGAGCGGCGGCTACGCCTTTCGCGGCAACGTGCCGGAGCGCGATGGCATTCTGGGCAACCTGCTGTTCCTCGATTTCATGGTGCGCACCGGCAAGAAGCCCTCGCAGTTGCTGGAGATGCTCTTCGAAAAGGTCGGGCCGCATTACTACGACCGGGTGGACACCCAGTTCCCCACCGAGCGCCGCGACGCCGTGCGCCAGCGCGTGGCGGCCGCCCGCCCCGGCGCACAGTTGGGCGGCCTGACGGTCGCGAGTATTGACACCACCGATGGCTTCAAGTTCAACTTCGAGGGCGGCGGCTGGGCGTTGGTCCGCTTCTCCGGCACCGAGCCAATTATCCGCGTGTACTGCGAGGTGCTGCGTGCGGAGGCAGTCCGCCCGGTGCTTGAGGATGGGTTGAGGCTGGCAGGACTGCGATAGAAAGCGAATTTCCCGATGATTCTGGCCAAAGAACGCGAACACGTTGTTGTCAGCCCGGACGGCACAATCCGGCTCCCGGATGTCCTGCGCCGGGCCTCCGGTTTCAGTCCCGGCGACGTTCTCACCGTTGTCTGGGTTCCGCCGGATGAATTGCTAATCCGTCGCGCCGTCGAGTCGGACGACGAGGCTTTTGAGCGCGCCATGATTGAATTCCGAGGCGCGTTGGATGCAAGCGGCTACGACTC
>CAYZNA010000032.1:17455-18172 GCA_964478665.1 uncultured Anaerolineales bacterium | reverse complement strand
TTAGGGTCTGAAACCGGGAAGTTATACTTTTTCAGGCCCTCAGGGTCTGAAACCGGGAAGTTATACTTTTACAGACCCTGAGCAATGATCCCTACCCTGCAAAGTCCAATCACCGACCACTGGCCACCCATTACCCGTTACCCATTACCCATTGCCCGTTACCGACCACCGACCCGATGACCAGAAAACTCTCCCGCCGTGACTTCCTCAAGCTCGCCGCCGGCGCCACGGCAACAGCCGGCTTCGCGGGCCTGGCCCGCCGCCTCGCCCCTGTGCCGTTCGCTCAGAGCCGCACCCCGGAAGAGGGGCTGCCCGGCCAGGCCACATGGTACGCCAGCACCTGCCGCCAGTGCCCGGCCGGCTGCGGCATTATCGTGCGCGTGGCCGACGGGCGCGCGAAGAAGATCGAAGGCAACCCGCTGCACCCGCTCAATCACGGCAAGCTGTGCGCCCGCGGCCAGGCCGGCCTGCAAGTGCTGTACAACCCCGACCGGCTGAGAAACGCCGTGGGACAGACCGGCGGCCGCGGCTCTCGCCAGTTTCAGCCCCTGTATTGGAACGAGGCGCTGGACTTGCTGGCCGGGAAGATCTCCAGTTTGAGCGACCCGCGCCGGCTGGCCTTCCTGGGGGGCCTGCTGCCCACTCACCTGCACCGGCTGGCTGCGAACCTGCTGCAGGCGCTGGGCGCGCCCGCGCCGGTCATCTTTGACCTGCACG
>CAYZNA010000032.1:0-17445 GCA_964478665.1 uncultured Anaerolineales bacterium | reverse complement strand
CGCGGCGCTGGAGGGCCGCGCGGCGGCGGCCCACCTCTCGCAGGTCTTCTTTGGCGTGCCCGAGCTGCCGGTGTACGATCTGGCCCGCGCCGACGCAGTCTTCTCCTTCGGGGCCAATTTCCTCGAAACCTGGATGTCGCCGGTCGCGCAGAGCTACGCCTACGGCCAGATGCGCCAGGGGCAATTCGGCGGGCGCGGCTTTCTGGCGCAGTTCGAGCCGCGCCTCTCGGCCACCGCGGCCTCGGCCGACGAGTGGATCCCGGTCCGCGCCGGGGCGGAGGGGTTGGTCGCCCTGGCGATCGGGCGCATCATCGTCGAAGAAAGACTCGGGCACGTGGGCAGCCATCGCCCGCACGCCGTGCTCTATCAGGATGTGGATGTGCGCCAACTGGCGGCCGACAGCCAGACGCCGGTAGAGACGCTGCGCCGGCTGGCGCGCATCTTCGCCGACGCCGACCGGGCCGTGGCCATTCCCGGCGGCTACCTCGCCGGGCAGCGCAACGGCCTGGCCAGCATGCTGGCCGTGCAGGCCCTCAACCTGCTGGCAGCCCGGTTTGGCCGCGAAGGCGGCGTCTTTTTGTCGCAGCCAGGCCCCACCGCCGCTCTGCACCAGGCCCCGGCTGGCGCCGAGGATCCGCTGCTGGCGGCTCGCTTTGACCGGGTGCAAGACCTGATCGCGCGCATGCAGGCCGGCGAGATTGACCTGCTGCTGATCCACGGAACCAACCCGCGGCTCGATCTGCCGGCCGCGGCCGGCTTCGCCGAGGCCGTCGCGCGCGTGCCCTTCGTGGTCTCTTTCAGTCCATTCGTTGACGAGACCGCCGTCCGGGCCGACCTGATCCTGCCCGACCACACCTACCTGGAATCCTGGGGTTACCAGGTGCCCGCGCCGGGCGCCGACCGGCCGCTTGTGAGCAGCCAGCAGCCGGTGGTGAAACCGCTGTACGACACGCGCGCCACCGCCGACGTGCTGCTGGCGCTGGCCTCCCGGCTGGGAGGGGAGGCCGCCGCGGCCCTCCCCTGGCCGGACGAAGTTGAATACCTGCAAGCCACCGCGGTTGAACTGCACGGCTCCAGCCTGGGAGCCTACGATGCCCGCACGCCGGCCCGCTTCTGGGCGCTCTGGCGGCAATACGGCGGCTGGTGGTCGGAGAAGGAAATCCTGCGCGAGCCGGACCTGACCGACATTGTGCAACGTCCCCTGCCGGTGGTCACACCAGAATTCGAAGGCGACGCCGGCGACTACCCCTATCATCTGTACCCGTACCCCTCGAGTACGCTCAGCGACGGCCGCGGCGCGAACCTGCCCTGGCTACAGGAAACGCCGGACCCGATGACCACCGCTCGTTGGGGTGCGTGGGTCGAACTGAATCCCGAAACCGCCCGCGAGCTGGGCGTGAGCGACAACCACCTTGTCCGGGTGGTCTCACCCCACGGCGAGTTGGAAGCGCCGGTCGTGGTCTATCCCGGCATCCGGCCGGACGTGATCGCCATGCCGGTGGGGCAGGGTCACAGCGACTACGGCCGCTTCGCCGCGGGGCGCGGTAGCAGCCCGCTGGCGCTGGTGTCTCCCGTCACCGACCCGGACACCGGCGCGCTGGCCTGGGGCGCCACCCGCGTGCGCGTAGAACCGACCGGGCGCAAGCATGAACTGGCGCGATTGGAGAGTCTGGATGGCAAAGGACGCGAATCCCTCGGTTGATGCTGCCGTGGGACGCTCCACGCTCAACGCTTCACGCACGCCGCGTTGGGCGCTGGTGGTGGACCTTGACCGCTGCACCGGCTGCCAGGCGTGTGTGGTTGCCTGCCACGCCGAGAACAACGTGCCGGTCGCCGGCGAAAAGCAGGCCGCCTACGGGCGCTGGATGCACTGGATCATCATTCAGCGCTACTGGGAGGGCGAGTACCCGAACGTGAAGGCGCGCTTCATGCCGGTGATGTGCCAGCAGTGCACCGAGGCGCCCTGCGAACCGGTATGCCCGGTCTTTGCCACCTACCACAACCCGGAGGGCCTGAACGCCCAGGTGTACAACCGCTGCATCGGCACGCGCTTCTGCGGCAGCGCCTGCCCGTATAAGGCGCGCACCTTCAACTGGTTCCGCCCGGAGTTTCCCGAGCCGCTGGCCGAACAGCTTAACCCGGACGTGACCGCGCGCGCGCGCGGCGTCATGGAGAAGTGCACCTTCTGCATCCAGCGCATCCGCCGGGCGGAACTCGACGCGCGCGCCGAGGGGCGCGAGCCGGCCGACGGCGAGATTCAGCCGGCCTGCGCCCAGACCTGCCCGCCCGGCGCGCTGGTATTTGGCGACCTTAACGACCCCGACAGCCGGGCCAGCCAACTGGCGCGCAGCCACCGCTCGTTTCGACTGCTGGACGAGCTGGGTACCCGGCCAGCGGTGATCTATCTTAAGGGAGGCGAGACGAATGTCTGATCCCGACCGCCAGTCGTCAGTCGCCGCTCGCCAGTCGTCGTACGATGAACGGCTGCTGCTGGCCGAGCGCACCGACCCGGAGATCAACCAGGCGGTGCTCCAGCCAATGCTCCAGACCGGGCGGGGCTTCTGGGTGCTGGTAGCAGTGCTGGGCGCGGTCGTGGCCTGGGGGATGTACGCCTGGGGTTACCTGGTGTACTGGGGTATCGGCGTCACCGGGAAAAACCGGCCGGTGTACTGGACGCTCTTTATTACCACCTTTGTCTTCTGGGTGGGCATCAGCCATGCCGGCACCATGATCTCGGCTGTGCTGCGCCTGCTCAAGGCCGACTGGCGGCGACCGATCACCCGCGGCGCAGAGGCCATGACCGCCTTCGCCCTGATGATGGCCGGGCTGTACCCGCTCATCCACCTGGGCCGCGTGTGGAAGTTCTACTGGATGATCCCCTACCCCAACAATCGCTTCATGTGGCCCAACTTCCAGTCGCCGCTGATGTGGGACATGGTCGCCATCTTCACCTATCTGATCGGCTCCACCCTGTACCTGTACCTGGCCCTGATCCCCGACATGGCCATGGCCCGCGACCACACCGGCGGCTGGCGCACCCGGCTCTACCGCACCCTGGCGCTCGGCTGGCGCGGCACCGAGGCCGAATGGCACAAACTGCACCGCGCGTTGGGCATTTTCTCAGTGGCCATCATCCCGATCTTCCTGTCAGTCCACTCCATCGTCTCGTGGGATTTCGCCGTGACCGTCCAGCCGCGCTGGCACAGCACCATCTTCGCGCCCTATTTCGTCATCGGGGCGGTTTATTCCGGCCTGTCGGCGCTGGCCACCATTCTGGTAATCGTCCGGCGCGGCATGCGCCTGCAGGAGTTCCTGCGCGCCGAGCACTTCGATGCCCTCGGCAAACTGGTGATGGTGGCCGGCATGGCCTGGACCTACTTCTGGTTTGCCGGGTTTATCGTCGAATGGTACGGCAACGAGCCGATCGTGCGCGAACTGATCCACGAAGAGGTGGCCGGCCATCTGGCGCCGTTCTTCTACCTGCAGATGAGCGCGAACCTGATCCCGATCGTGCTGCTGGTCTTCAGGCGAATACGCACCACCCCCGCGCTGCTGCTGGCTACAACGCTGCTGGTCAACGTTGGCATGTACACCGAACGCGCCCTGATCGTGATCGGCAGCCTGCAACGCAACGACCTGCCCTTCAACTGGGGCGTCTACCGCCCCACCTGGGTAGAAATCAGCATTGTCGCCATGACCTTCGCCGGGTTCGCGCTGCTGTACATCCTGTTCTCCCGCATCATCCCCTTCGTTCCGGTCTGGGAGATCAAGGAAGGCCGCCTGCGCTACACCGTGCGCCGCATCGGGCGCCTCCTCGTCCCCACCGCCGCCGAAATCGAATAACCCCCTCCCTCCACACCTGACCCCGCCACCTGACACCTGACACCCGACCCCCGACCCCCGACCCCCGACCCCCGCCATGCCCCCCACCCTGACCCTCATCGCCCTCTTCGACGAAAGCACGGTAACCGCCGAGGCCATTGACGCCCTGCACACCCTCGGCGTCCCGGACGAGGACATGGTGGTCATGACCGGCGTGCCCTACCCCGAACGGGCGCTGGGGCGTCACCGCGAATGGCTGACGCTTCCCTACATTGTGCTCGCCGGGGCCGCAGCAGGGATGTTGTTCGGCCTGTTCCTGGCCGTCATCACGCCCCACCTGTACCGCCTGGACATCGGCGGCCATCCGCCGGTCGGTTTTCCGCCGGCTGCCATCATCATCTTTGTGTTCACCATGATGGCTACCATCGTCTCGACCTTTCTGGGCGTGTTGTGGGAGATGGGCTTCCCCCAGTTCGGGCCGGCCCCTTATCACAGACACGTCACCGACGGCCAGCTCGCCGTGCTGCTGGAGTTCCCGGAGTCGCTGCAAGCTGATGTGCGCCAGACACTGGAGGCCCATCACGCCCACGACGTCGGCGAACCGGAAAGGATGGCGCTGTGAGCAACCCACGTCTGCGGCGCGGCCTGGTGATCATCGGGTTAGTGATCATGCCCTTTGTGCTTGGCCTGCTGCTCACCGAGGAGATCATCAAATTCCCCTTCCCGACCGACATGGCCGGCCGGCCCGGCGCGGGCAATCTGGCACGCGCGCGCCTGCTGCCGCCCCCGGGCGCGGTATCGGTGCAAGGACT
This sequence comes from uncultured Anaerolineales bacterium, assembly GCA_964478665.1. GTDB lineage: Bacteria > Chloroflexota > Anaerolineae > Anaerolineales > CAYZNA01 > CAYZNA01. Next base: position 12,811 of record CAYZNA010000032.1, on the reverse strand, counting down.
CTCGGTCATCCCGGAGGAGTTTCCTGTCAACCCGGTGCCAGCCGATGACGTTTCACTGCAACGCGGCGCCATCCTGTATAGCATCCATTGCCAGTTGTGCCACGGCCCGCAGGGGCGCGGCGACGGACCGCTGGCCCACTTCTTCAGCCGGACGCCGCAGAACCTGACCGGCCCGCAAATCACTGCCGAGTTCGATGGCTCAGTCTACCTGACCATCGTCCAGGGCTTCGGCCAGATGCCGGCGCTGGTCGAAAACCTGACGACCCGCGAGCGATGGGACGTTATCAACTACCTGCGCACCCTGCCCTTTGAAAAGTAAGTGGGGATTGGTAAGTGATTGTCTGCAAGGAGATACACAGAATGCTCACACAGCGTCTGCGGCAAGCGGCAAGTGGTATGTGGCCTATGGCAAGGGGCAAGCGCAATTCCCCCCCCCTGCAACCTCGCCGGCTGTCAGCCGCCTGTTACTTACTACTCACTCTTCTTGCGGCCTGCGCCGCACCGCGCAACCTGCCGGCCGGCCCGACCCCCATTCCCACGCTCATTCCGGCCACCGAGCCGGCCAGCCCGCCCGGGGCCAGGGCCACGCCGTCCTTCATCATCCAGAGCTACCCTCCACGACCGCCGGCGGCGGTTCTCGGCGAACCGCTCTATCAATCCCACTGCGCCAGTTGTCATGGCGCCGATGGCAAGGGCCTTGTCCCCGGCGCGCGCAATTTCGGCGACCTGGATTACATGCGCGGCGAAAGCCCGGCTTTCTTCTATTCCGCCATCACCGAAGGGCGCGGCGAGATGCCTTCCTTCAAAGACACCCTGACTTCCGACGAGCGCTGGGACGTGGTGTTCTATGTCTGGCGCTTCTCCACCACTGCCGAGACCCTCGCCCTGGGCCAACACCTGTACGATGCAAACTGCGCCGCCTGCCACGGGGCAGACGGCGCCGGACAGGTGCTGGGCGCCGCCGACTTCAACGACCTGCGCTTCGTGGACGATCGCGCGCCCCGCGATTTCTATCTGACCGTCACCCAGGGCAAAGGCTCCATGCCCGCCTGGCAGGGACGTCTCTCGCAGGATGAACGCTGGGCGGTGATTGACTACCTGCGCACCTTCTCCTACGACCCGACCCTGCCCGGTGACGTTGCCTCCGCGCCCCCGCCGGCCACCCCGGCCGGGGCAGCCGCCTGCGACCCGACCCGCCCCCTGGGCGTCTCCCCGTCCAATCCCTTCGCGTGGGACGACGTGGCCGCTATCGCCGCCGGCCGGGCAATTTACGACCAGGCCTGCGTCATGTGTCACGCCGCCGACGGCGCGGGCGCCCTGCCCGGCGCGCCCGATCTCACCACCGCCGAGGCGCGCAGCGCGCTGCGCGACGCCAGCGGCGCCTTCCTGTGTGTGGTGGCCGAAGGCCGCCAGGCCATGCCCGGCTGGAAAGAAACGCTCTCCATCCAGCAAATGTGGCAGGTGCTGACTTATCTGGGGACGCTGGGGAAATAGAGGGCCGCCCGCCCGGCCCGGGGGTGCGGCTGCTACTCGCCGGGAGTGTCCGGCAAATACTCACCCTGGCACCGCCGAAGCGGCAGCCACGATGCTGCAACGCTCCACTCGTTCGGATGCCGGCGGTGATGCCAGTGTTTCAAGCAACCCTGGCCGTAGCCAGACAATTTGAGATAAGGAAAATGGCCCGGTTTCACCCCTGCCGGCCCTCATATCTCGCCCCCCAACCCCCTTTCCACTCAGTGGAGAGGGGGGAACAGTAATTCTCGGGGCGTTTTTGGTGGCAAAAGCCGCCGAAAAGACCCGGGTAGAGCGATTCTACCCCTTCCCTCTGCGCGGCGGAGAGGGAATGGGGTGGGGGGCTGGTGAGACGGGCTTATCTCAAATTGTCTGGGCCGTAGCCCCCGCACCCCCTTGCGGGGGCCGGGCAGCCCCGCAGGCCGGCAAAAAAAGAGGCGTGCCGGGAGGGGTTGCCTCCGGCACGCCTGCTACTTGTGGAGTGTGCGCCGGCCCTTTCAGAACGGCTTCGGCGTTACCAACAGGAACAGCAGGGCCAGGGTCAGCAGCCCCAGCAGCCGGCGCCCGGCGTCCAGCGGGGTAATGTCGTTCAGCGGCTCGGGATGCCGCAGGCCGGTGATCAGGGCGAAGAAGGCCCACGTGTACCAGCCGGACCACACTTGCCAGCCCAGGACCAGCAAGATCGCAAAAGAGACCGTGGCCACCGGCTGCGCCCATTTGCCCAGCACGGCGTAGGCCACGTGCCCGCCGTCCAACTGGCCCATGGGCAACAGATTAAGGCCGGTGATCAGCAGCCCGAACCAGGCCGCCACCGCCACCGGGCTGAGCGCGATGGCCGTCCCGGCCGGGTGCGGCACAAGCACGTTGATCATCCACTGCACCAGCAGGCTCCTGCCCAGCAGGCTCACCCCGTGCGTAGCCGGCACAATGCTCGATTGCATGAGACCGAAGGCCATCAGCGGGATGGCCACCACGAAGCCGGCCAGCGGGCCGGCAACGCCCACATCGAACAGCGCCTTGCGGCTCTCGACCGGACTCTTCATGCGAATGAAGGCGCCCATGGTCCCCAACCCGAACGGGACCGGGATGAAGTACGGCAAGGTGGCGTCCACCCGGTGCAACTTGGCGGCCACAAAGTGACCCATCTCGTGCACCCCCAGGATGAACAGCAGGCTGAGCGCAAAGGGCGCCCCGGCTTGCAGTACGCCCAACACGCCAGCCCAGCGGCCGGCTGCCAGTGCGCGCTGCAGCGGGAGCAGGGGATTTACCCCGGCAAAAGCCGCCCCAAAGAACAGGGTGGTCAGCAGGGTGAGGGCCAGCAGCAGCACGTTCAGCCCCGGCTTCAGGCGCGAGATGCCAAAGATGCCCTTCTCCGCCACGATAATATCGCTGCCATCGCGCTCGCGCCGCAGCAAGGGCGTGTAGCCCAGCCGGCGGAACGGTTCCCGCAGCCGGCCATACACCGACTCGGCGTCGTGGGTCAGCCGTCCGACAAATACCACCGAATCCCCGCCGCGCGAGGGGCGGATATCGGCGATGTGCAGCCAACCTTCCACTTCCGCTCGCAACAGACTGATCAGATCCAGTTGCTGCCGGTAAAAAGACTCATACGCAAACATCGTCACCCTCTTTCTCATGCTCTGCCGTCACTACCCAGCCCGGGAGGGAAACCTTCGGAGACGCGCACGGTCGCCGATACAAAAAACCACACCGGGCGAATCAATCTGAGGCCATGCCGGTCCCAGATGCAGTACTATACGCCGGGAAGTGTTACCGGGTTGTTAGCGAAAGATGAACGTCAAATGAGACCCACGGCACCCGGGCCCGGCGGATTGTTGGAGCGCAGGCTCACAGGCGCGGCAGCACCACGCCACGCTGGGCCTGATACTTGCCCTTCTTGTCTGCGTAGGAAATGCTGCATTCCTCGTCGGCCTCAAAGAACAACACTTGAGCAATGCCCTCGTTGGCGTAGATCCTGGCCGGGAGCGGCGTGGTGTTCGAGATTTCCAACGTCACGTAGCCTTCCCATTCCGGCTCGAAGGGAGTGACGTTGACGATGAGGCCGCAACGGGCATAGGTCGAATTATGAACGATCAGGTCGTTCGCCAGAAAATTGTGTTCGCCTGGAACAGTGAGGTCATACACCTCTTCCTCGCCGCACGGGATAATTGATTTCACTACGTCCCACACCACATCCGACTCCACAATGGCAGTGAAAGCAGATGACTCAACGGCCTCTGCTGCCTGACGAGCAATGATGTACGAAAGTGATTGATCCGGCTGTGTGCTGAGAATGCCAACAGCGCGCAGCGACTGGCCTGAATCATAGACAGCTTGACGCATTGTTTCCCAGGCGGCTGGCGGAAGCGTATCAAAATTGGATTTATGCGCCGGGGTTGAAGTAAGTTTAGGCAATAGTTCAACCGCTGTTTTTTGCTTGCAACTGCCGGGAATAAACCCTATGTGTTCTACGAAGCGCTGGATCATTCTCCGATCAGTAATTTGCACGCGATAGGCCATGCTGCCAGTTGCTAGCGGCTTACTGCGCACCAGGGCAAAAATATCGAATCGCAACAAAAGATGCCGCACATCGTAAGCTAAACGCTCGGAGATCGTATGGTATTCGAGGAAAAACCCCTCGCCGTTTCGAGATTCATAGATACTGCCGTCGCCGGAGAACAACGCTTGCAGAAATCGCACCACGCGTTCGCGCCGGGCGGTGAACACGACTGAGGGAACGAATTTACCAGCCGAGCGCACATTGCAACCCAAACTCTCCAGCCAGGCATAAAAGCGATTCTTTGTGACGATGCCGCCCCGCCCTCGCTGATTAACTACATTGTATCCGTAGCGTCCAACCGGAGAAATATCACAGCCAAAGGCCCGCGCCGCTTCGGTCATCACTTCAACCAGGCGCGGGTCACTGGATGTGTATCGAGGGCTGTGGCCGGGTGCATGGCATTGTCCATCGGAAAGCATCAACCCCAACAAAACTGCCTCATGTTCGGGCCAATCGTTGTCGCCAAAAACCGGGCAACAGCGGGCAACGGCAATACGCTCGCCTGGCTGCAGATTAGATAAGGAGGTCCAGCCTTGCCAGATGCGGAAAGGATGAGTGGCGGTCGCTTTGATCTTCAGGCCGGCGCGAGTTGTAAGTTCATATACAGGCTGAACACCATTTTCTACATGGGCAGTTACTTCTTTCGCGCCCAACTGCCAATTTGACATCCCAACTGTGCGTTGGCTACCAGCGGCCACAAAGTCCTTGAGCGGCCCATAATCGCCAGTCTCGACATCCACAACCCGGGTATCGCCTGTCAGGCACTTCCCCAGACAAACCGTAAGCACCTTGCGCGGGATGCGGAAATACTCAATGGTGCGCGCCAGCGCGAACGAGTTGGGCGGGATGACGCATATCTCGCCCCTGAAGTCCACCATGGACCTGGGATCGAAATTCTTGGGGTCAACGATGGCAGAGAAAACGTTGGTGAATATCCTGAATTCGTCCGCTACGCGAATGTCGTAGCCGTAGGAGGAGACGCCATAGGAGATCACCCCATCGCGCACCTGCCCCTCGACAAAAGGCTCAATCATGCGCTGCTCCACTGCCATTCTTCTGATCCAGTGATCGGGTTTCAATCCCATTGCGCCACCTCAGCCTGGACCGTGTTCCGCAGACGGCCAATCCCCTCGATCTCCACCACCACTTCGTCCCCCTCCGCCAGCGGCCCCACCCCGGCCGGGGTCCCGGTCAGGATCACGTCGCCGGGAAGCAGAGTCATCACCCCGGAGGCAAAGGCCACCAGTGGGGGGATGGGGAAGACCATCTCGCGGGTAGCGCCCATCTGCCGCATCTGCCCGTTCACCTCGCAATAGATCACGCGGTCGGCCGGGTCCAGCCCGGTCACAATCCACGGCCCCAATGGGCAGAAGGTGTCGAAGCCTTTGGCGCGGGTCCACTGACCATCCTGCTGCTGCAAGTCGCGAGCGGTAACATCATTGGCGATGGTGTATCCAAAAATGTAGTCCGTGGCCGCTTCCGGCGCGACGAAGCGCGCCCGCTTGCCGATCACCACCGCCAGTTCGGCCTCGTGCTCCACCTGCTGCGATTGGGCGGGCAGGCGAATCACGCCGCCATGTCCCAGCAGCGAGGAGGGCGGCTTGAGGAACAGCAGCGGCAGGGCCGGCGCTTCTACCCCGGCTTCTTGCACCTGCGCCGGGTAGTTGCGTCCCACACACAGGATCTTGCCAGGCTGGCAAGGCGGCAGCAGGACTACATCCGCCAGCGCGGATACAACGCCTCCCCGGCTGAATTCGCCGAAGGGCGAGCCTTCCAGCGCGCCGATCTCCTCCCCGTTCAGCCAGCCGTAACGGGCATCGGCGTCGCTGCCGGTGCGGCTGAACCTCAGAAAAGTGAGTTTGTCTGGCATACGGAGCATTATAAATGCTTGCCCCCGATAGCACCACTCCGGGGTTGGCCCCGGAACGCAAAAGGGGTGGGCGCGATTGCGCCACACCCCTTGCGACAGTCAGGCCGATCAGAACGCGTTCAGCCTTACTGCACCAGGTCCTTGGGGTTGCCCCCTTCCAGGAAGGCCTGAACGCTGTTCACAGTCTCCTGGTAGCCGCCGTAGCGCTTGGAGAACTTCCACTTCAGCACGGTGGCCAGGCTGAACACCACGGTGGACAGGGCCGCCTGAGTCACGCCGCGATCCTCGTCGGCAAAGGCTGCCAGCACGATATCAGCGTGACGGGTTACTTCCTGCGAAGCCGCGCCCACAATGGAGGCGGTTTTAGCGCCGCGGCTGCGGGCAGCTTCCAGCGCGCGGTTGATGAACGGGCTGACCATCTCGGTCTCGACCGCGATCACCAGATCGCCGGCACGGGTGGTGCTGATCAGGTGCGCCATGTCGACCATGCCGCCGCCGAAGCCGTACACCAGGAAGTTGCCGGCCTGCAGGATGGACTCGATCTGCTGCGCGACCGGCAGCGAGGGTCCTTCCGCCAACAGGAAGATGCGCTTGGCCGAGTCCAGGGCGCTCACCAGGTTGCCGATGTCGGCTGCGCGCAGGGCGCGCCGGGTCTGGAGCAGGTTGCCGCTCACCTTGTCAAAGGCCAGCTCCATTGCCGCCTCCACCGACTTGGGCGCCGGGGTAGCGCGCTCGGCGCTGAGCATCAAGTCTGCCTTGACCTTCGCGCGCACTTCGCGCTGCAGATTCGGATAGCCAGGATAACCCAGCCGCTGCGCAAAGCGGACCACGGTGGCTGCGTCCACCTCCAGATGGTCCGCCAACTCAGTGGCTGTCATGAAGGCCGCCTCGGTGTAGCTATCCAGAACAAAATCGGCCAGCTTCAGGAAGCTGGGGGAGAGGTGCGGCCGCATCTCTCGAATCTTCTCTTCGTGCGTCATGGGTATTTCCTCCACAAAGTGAATACGGATCGGATCTCTGCGCCAGAGCCGCGCTCCACGACCTGTTCGAGAAGCGCACGCATGGCGCCCAGCCAACACGCCGGCGTTAGTTGAGGCAGTAGGTTCTCCAGTGCTACCCTCCACCCCCCCGCTATGGCCCGCTCGACAATCTGCGTTCCCATGTCGTCAATAATCGGGCTGCCACAAGCCTGGTATCCAGGGTATTTTATGCCCAAACGCGGCTTCTGTCAAGCGGGGGTGGCAACGTCTGGCCGGAGAATTAGTAAATTTCATTGTCAGTCAGATGCCTGAATTGGAGCGCATGCAGCCGGGCGTACAGACCACCCGCCGCTAACAGTTGCGTGTGGCTACCCAGTTCGACCAACCGTCCACCATCCAGCACTGCAATCCGGTCGGCGCGGTAGATGGTGCTCAGCCGATGGGCGATCACCAGTGAGGTGCGCCCGGCCATCAGTCGCTCGAGCGCCTGCTGCACCAGGCTTTCTGATTGGTTATCCAGGCTGGAGGTAGCTTCGTCCAGCAGCAAAATGCGCGGATCGCGCAGCAGTGCGCGGGCAATGGCAATTCGCTGGCGCTGGCCGGCACTGAGCTTGACGCCGCGCTCACCGATCAGTGTATCCAGCCCTTTCGGCAGTTCGCCGATAAAATCCCAGGCATTGGCGGCCTGCGCCGCGGCCATCACCTCCACCGCGGTCGCCTCCAGCCGGCCATAGCGCAGGTTTTCGCCCACTGTGCCAGAGAACAGTTCGGTTTCCTGCGGCACCAATCCGATCTGCCGGCGCAGGCTGGCGAGCTGCACTGTGCGCAGGTCGCGGCCATCCACCCGCACCTGTCCGGCGCTGGGGTCAAAAAAGCGCGGGATCAAATTGAAGATGGTGGACTTGCCCGCGCCTGAAGGCCCTACCAGGGCCAGAACTTCTCCGGGGCGAACCTCAAGATCGAGGTCGGCGAGCACCTCCCTCCCGGAATCATAGGCAAAAGAGACGCCCTCAAAGGTGATCCGCCCCTGCACCGCCCCCAGCGGGACAGCCTCCGGCCGGTCGGCGATCTCGGGTTGCTCGTCCAGGATTTCAAACAGGCGGCGCGTGGCCCCCAACGCCTCGCTCACCTGGGAATACAGCCCCGAGAAAGCCGCCAGCGCCGAGGCAATCGTGATGGCGTACACCAGAAAGCCCACCAGTTGCCCGGCCGACAACCGCCCGGCGATCACTGCCCGGCCCCCGTACCAGATCATGGCGGTGACGGCGCCGAATCCCAGAAAGGTAGTCAGCGCCCCGAAGGCCGAGCGCCAGACGGTCAACTTGAGCGCAGTCCGAAACAAATCATCCAGTTTGCTGCTGTAGCGGCGCACCTCAAACGGTTCGCGGCCAAAGGCCTTCACCACGCGGATGGCGCTCAGCGCCTGCTCCACCATGGCCGTGCTTTCGGCCAGCTCATCGGACAGTCGCAGCGAGGTGCGCCGCAAGCCGCGCCCGAAGATCACCGCCGTCAGGGCCACGCTCGGGGCAAGGACCAGAATGGCCAGCGTGAGCCGCCAATTGAGCGCCAGCATGATCGCCAGGGCTCCCAGGAACGACAGGCCCTGGCTGAGCGCGGTGGCGACGGTGTTCGTCAGTGCGGCCCGCACCGCGGTCACATCCGACGACAGGCGCGAAAGTATCTCGCCCACCCGGCGATCGGCATAGAAACGCAGGCCCAGCGTCTGCAAATGGCCGTACAGATCGCGCCGTATCTCCACCACCATGCGCTCGCCCACATAGGATAGATGGAACCCCTGGATGTAGTAAAACACCGCGCGCACCAGAAACAGCAGGACCAGCCCACCGGCCAGGCGGTTGAGCAAGCCGCGGTCGGCGCTCTTGATCACGGTATCCACCAGCAACTGGATGACCAGCGGGAAGACCAGCCCCAGGCCGGTGCCAACGAGCAACGCCAGCAGCGCCAGGACCATGCGCCCCCGGTGCGGGCGCAAATACGCCAGCAATCGCCGGAGTTGATCGGGCGCGGGGCGTTCCGGGGGTGGGCGGGGAGTCGAGCGAGAGTCAGAAATAGGGCGAGGGCGGAACATGATTCTCCTTGTAGCAAAGCGTGCTATACTTAGTTTCAGGCGCGACGAGTGGCTGGAGAAGTGAATACGTTCCCGTAGTGTAGTGGCAGCACGCCTTGCTTACATCAAGGAGGTCGCAAGTTCGAATCTTGCCGGGAACACTTGCTTTTGCCGGGGCAGCCATCCTGCCGTCTCACGCGGGAAAAGCGGTCCCCGGCCGACTTCACCTTCGCCCTGCCGACCTCTTTTCCCGCACAGCCCGCCGACGGGTCCCCCAACCGGCCACCACCGGCAGGTATTGTACCATTCGCTCCTGCGCTGTTCGCCACAGCAGCGGCAGAGGTGCCCCTTCCCCGACCCTCGACCAGGACAGGAGCACTGTCCGGCTTGACTCCTGCTGCACTCCAGGGCACAATCACCTCTGCGTTCAGGCCGCTCTCGGCCACCCACAATCTGGAGCAAGTTTGGAGAACAAGCCATGATGAATACACCGGACAAGCGCAAGTACGGCCTGACTCTATTCCTGATCCTCGCGCTGGCGCTCTCGGCCTGCGCCCGGCGGACCCCCACCCCACCCCCGGTACCCGCCACAGACACGGCTCCGGCCCCCGGCGCCGTCACGCCGACGGGGGCAGAGCTGCCGCGCACCGTCACCCTGAACGAGGTCCGCAACACCGTGCAGGAACGGCCAGAACAAAACGAGACCATCGCCTGGAGCCTGGCCACGAACGGAACCGTTGTCCAGCAGGGTGGGCAGGTCCGCACACTGGAAAACGCCACCGCGCGCCTGGACTTCAGCGAGGGCACCATCGTGCGCCTGGCCCCCAGGACCACCTTCACCATTGAAAAACTTGAGGTGGTTGGCGGGAATTTTCTCACCCGACTGCTGCTGCAGGCTGGCAAGATCTGGATCATCCTGCGCGGCGGCGAGATGGACGTTGACACCCCGGTCGGGGTAGCCTCGGTGCGCGGCTCGTATCTCAGTGTGGAGGTAGTCGAGAACGAGGACGGCACCAACACCATCTTCATCACCTGTCTGGAGGGGGACTGCACCCTTAAGCCAGGCGGCGGAGAGGCTGTGCAGCTCAGCGACGGGCAGACCGGCTTCATCACCGGCGACCCCACCACCAAATTGGCCGGACCGGCCCAGGTCGGCGTGATGTCGCCTGAAGACCTCAACGACTGGCTGCAACAGAACCCGGAAGCCACAGTGGTCGTTCCCTCGGTGACGCCGCTGGTCCGCACGCGCACCCCCTCCGGCGTTGCCAGCGCCCCCCCGACTCGCACCCCCCCCCCGGGGGCCCCCCCCCCCCCCCCCCCCCCCCCCACACCCCCCCCCCCCCCCGCCCCCCCCCCCCCCCCGGGCCCCCCCCCCCCCCCCCCGCACCGCTACCCCCACCCGCACCGTGACCCGCACCCCCACCCGGACTCCCCCCACTCCCACCCGGACCGGGAGGCCCACTTCACGCCCTGGCGCTACCAACACCCAGCCGCCGGCGCCTCCCACCAACACGCAACCGCCGGCGCCGCCCACCAGCACCCAGCCGCCCCCTCCGCCCCCTCCGCCCCCGCCGACCAACACTCCGGGTGTGGTTGCCAGCGCCACCCCGCCTATCGTCGGCACGCCCTGAGCAGCCCCCGCCCCGTCTCCCAACCCGAGCGCCCTCCCCTCCCGGAGGGCGCTCTTTGGTTCCGCGCCGGCCGGGAATGGTGTACACTCTGGCCCCATGACCGGCGCCCCCGGCGGTCGCACCGCCCCCCTTGCGGCCATGCTCTTTGCAGCATTGATGGCCTTATACCTGTTTTCCTTCAGCGGAGTCCCGGTCACGGACGATGAGCAGCTCTTTTTGAGCGGCGCGCAAAGTCTGGCGAACTGGGGCCGGTTGGCCGCCCCCCAACTGTACGGCAACGAACGCACACGGGGCGAGTTCCCCGGCGTGGAGCCGCTGCACCCGGCGCTGGCTGCCCTGGCCCTGCGCGCCGCCTCCCTGCTGCCGGCCGGCAACGTGGCCGCCGGCTTCATGCTCAGCGGCCTTTACACCGCCCTCACCGGCGTCTGCCTGTTCTTGCTGGCCCGGCGGCAGGGATACGCTTACCGCCCGGCGTTGCTGGCCGGGCTGCTGTTCGGCGCCGGCACCCTGGCCTGGCCGTACGCCCGGGCCTTCTTCCGCGATACCCTGGCCATGCTGCTGCTGTGCGCGGCCCTGCTGGCCCATGAGATAGCCCTCTCCACACAGACCTCACAGCGCGCCCGCCGCCAGGCATGGGTCGCCCTGGGCATTCTGCTACCGGCCGGCATGCTGGCCAAGAACACCATTACCCTGGCGCTGCCCCTGTTTGGGTTGATCACACTCTGGCGCGCCGCGCCCGGTAAGGCCCGCTCCGGCTGGCGCTGGCGGCCAATCGTGGCGGCGCTGCTACTGTTGGCCGGTCTCACGCTGCTTTCCCTTTTGCTCCCGGCCGGCGCCGCTCTCTCGCGCCTGTCGTCCGGCTACTACAGAGAAACCCTGCGCATTCTGCTGGCTCGCCCGCACACAGCGTTCTGGCCCGCGCTGTTCGGCGCGCTGTTCAGCCCCGGCAAAGGGCTGTTCTTCTATTCCCCTATCCTGTGGCTGGCCCTGCCAGGGACCGCGCTGGGCTGGCGGGGGCGTGGCCCGCAACTGACCTTTGCCTGGTTGCTCCTGCTGGCGCTGGCCGGCGCGCAGGCCTTTTTCTACGACGCGGAGTGGTTCACTGTCACGTGGGGGACGCGCTTCTTGCTGCCCGCCATCCCGCCGCTGATGCTGGCCGTGTGGGACGCCCCATCGCGAAGCATCCCCGTGGGACGCTTCATCGCGAAGCATCCCCGTGGGACGCCCCATCGCGAAGCATCCCTGTGGGACGCCCCATCGCGAAGCATCCCCGTGGGACGCCTCACCCGCCTCGCAATTGCCCTGCTCTTCCTCGCCAGCCTGCTCGTTCAGCCAGGCGGCGTGGCCGCACCGTGGCAGGCGTACGACTACGGCCGGTACCGCTACCAGCCCGGCGACCCGCCCGGCCTGCCCCTCGCCGTCCGCAGCCTGTCCGCCTCCCCGCTAATCGCCCACTGGCGGGCGCTGTTCGCCGGGCAGCCGATGGCCTTCGCCTGGCTGCGCTTCGTGAAAGTCAGTCCGCTTCCCACCGCGCTGCTGTTGGCGGGAATCCTTGCCGTGCTGCTGGCCTGCCTGGTTTCGATCCATCGCTCTCTCGGCGACTCGCTGCCCCCCCACCGGCTGCCGCTCGGGCTGGCGCTCTTCGCCGGGATCATTCTGCCCCTCGCCGCCCTGCGACTGTACTACCCCGACCCCGCCTTTTACGCCGGCCGCGCCGACTACCGCGCAGCCACTGCCCTGGTCAGCGAGCAATCCCGCCCCGGCGACGTGATTCTGCTCCCCGGCTACCTCGACCCGTTCTGGCAGCACTTCTTCAACTTTGGCCGCCCGCGCGCCCCGTGGTACGGACTGGCGGCCAGCCGCACCGGCGACGCCCCCCCCGCCTCCACCGCTGCCCTGCTGGAGACCCTGCCCGGCCACTACCGGCGCGTCTGGCTGCTGGTCGAAACCGGCGCCCCCTCCCCGGAAGAAATCTGGCTGAGCGGGCGCTTCAGCCCACAGCAGGTCTGGACATCCGGGCAGATCCGAGTGGCGCTGTTCGTGTTGGATCGTTGAGCGAAGTCGCGCTGCTTGCCCTTTCGCCTCTCCTGGCCTACAATCCGGCTCCAACTCCTCAATTACCAATTACCCGTTACCCGTCACCAATCCCCAATCCCCAATCTCCAATCCCCAATCTCCACCACCCACCCC
>CAYZNA010000031.1:0-18179 GCA_964478665.1 uncultured Anaerolineales bacterium | reverse complement strand
TCGTCTTCTCGGATCGCCATCAGCCCCAGTCCGAACTTTGACTTCTTGACCAGGAAGCTGACGACCAGCACGCACAGCGTGACCAGCACCAGCCCCCAGTAGGTGAGCCACAGCGCGCGCGCCGCCCCTCCGTATGGCTGGTAGACCGAGAAGTTCAGCTCGATCCCGGTCGGCCCGCCGAAGGGCTCGAAGTTGTTGACGAAGGCGCGCATGGCCTCGTTGATGCCGATAGTGGCGAGCGCGAAGTATGCCCCGCGCAGGCGCAGGAGGATGCGGCCCAGAACAAAGGCCAGCAGGGCGGAGGCGGCCCCGCCGGCCAGCGCGGCGGGCAGCAGCGGCCACTCCAGATCGTGGACGGTATACAGGCCGACGTAGGCCCCCAGCCCGAAGAACACGATGTGGCCGAAACTGACATAGCCTGTGTAACCCAGGAGGATGTTCAGGCTGGAGGCCAGGGCTACCGACATCAGGATGGTAAACAGGGTCTCGCGCACGCTGGCCCGGCCCGTGATCGCGGGCAGCGCCGCCACGGCGCCGACCAGCAGCAGGGTGAGCCAGAGGCCGGAATGAGGTATACGTTTCATCGGCGTGCACCCAGCAGGCCGGACGGCCTTACCAGCAGGATCAGGACGAACAAGGCGAACTCCAGCACCGGCACCCAGGAGACTTTCAGGTAGACTGCGATCACTCCTTCCATTACACCCAGCAGCAGCCCGCCGATCAGCGCGCCCAGGGGGTTGCCCAGCCCGCCCAGCACGACCACCACGAAGCTCTTCAGTTCGTACACGCCGCCGGAGAGGATAGTAAAGGGGAAGAAGGTGGAGATCAGGCCCCCGGCAGTGGCGGCCAGCATGGTACCCAGGCCGAAGCTCAGGGCCAGCACGCGCGTGGAGGGGATGCCCACCAGTTCGGCGGCGGCGCGGTTGTTGGCCACCGCCCGGATGTGCTTGCCGGGCATGGTGCGGTAAAGGAAGTAGTACAGCAGGGCCGCCACCACGATGGCAGCCAGCGCAGCCGCCAGGCGGGTGGTGGTAAAGCTGATCGGCCCGGCGTGCACGCTGCCCAGGCTGAAGTCCACGTTGCGAAAGGTGGTGGACCACACACTGGTACCCACCCCGATGACCATCATGTTGACCGAGAAGGTGGCCAGCAGGGACGAAAGGTGCGGGGCATTAATCACCCGGTGCACGGCCACGGCGTACATCAGGACGCCGAAGACCAGCCCGCCGGCGGCCACCACGATCAGGGCCAGGTAGGGGTTGAGGCCCAGAGTGGTGAACAGCAGATACACCCCAAACATGCCCAGCGCGATGATCGGGCCGTGAGCCAGATTGATCACATTCATCACGCCCCAGATCAGCGACAGGCCCATGGCTGCCACTCCGTACACAAAGCCGAGCAGCAGGCCGTCAGTCAGGGAAGCCAGCAAAACGTCCATCGGGTTTCTCCGCAGCGAGGGATGGCGCCAGCCTGCCCCCGAAGTCAGCCTCCCCCGCGCGGCGGCGGGGGAGGCTGTGTCGAGGAAGCCGTCACCGAATCGGGAACAGCGCCTCCGCGGTTTTGCCTTCCAGCGGGAAGACCACCTGCTTGACCAGGTTGCCGCTGGCGTCTTTCTGCCATTGAATGTTCACCATCTGGTGGCCGATCTGCAGGCCGTGGGACTCGGCCGTGGTATCGAACTTCATGTGGCCGAAGAAGGTGATCACGTCCATGGCGTCCAGCGCGGCCTTGACCTTCTCGGTGTCGGTCGAGTCGGCGCTGCGGATGGCCCGCTCGAGCAGCAGGCCGGCCACGTAGCCGCCGGCGCTGTGATACGAAGGCTCCTTGCCGTAGGCGGCCATGTAGTCCTTGAAGAACTGGTCGCCGGTGGTGCCGAAGTCGGGCGTGTACTTCGCCTGCGGCTCCCACTGGCTGGGGCCGACCACGCCCAACGCCGCGTCGCCCAGCTCAGCGAAGGACGGCTCCGGCGGGGCGACCAGCAGGGCGACGTACTTGATCGGCACCTGCTTCTCGTAAAGCTGGCGCGCGAAGGTGCTGCCGTCCTGCAGGTGCCCGCCGCCGAGCAGCGCTTCGGGCTGGGCCTGCTGGATCTTGTTGATGAACGGGGCGAAGTCAGTCGTGCCCGAGTCGTAGCCCTCCAGCAAAACGATCTCGTAGCCCTTGCTCTCGGCGTACGCGTTGGCGGCCCCCACCACGCTGGTGGAGAACTTGTCGTTCTCGTGCACGAAGGCGATTTTCTTCAGGTTGGGGTCCAGGTGGCCCAGCAGGTCCACCGAACTGGTCAGGTAGGCGCTGGCCGGCGTGTAGGCCTGGAAGACCAGCTTGTAGCCCTTCTGGTAGGTTTCGTTGGCGGCCGCGCCGGTGGTGATCATGATCCTGCCGTATTGCTCGGCGATCACCGGCGCGGCGTCGGCCAGGCCGCTGGAGTAAGGGCTGATCAGAAAGTCGGCTTTGTCCTCGGTGGCCAGGCGCGTGTACAGTTCCTGTACGCGCTCTTTGTTGGACTCATCGTCGTAGAACTTCGCCTCGAACTTGAGCACTGTGCCGTCGCTCAGCTTGATGCCGCCAGCGTCGTTGAGCTGTTTCATCCACAGTTGAAGCCCATCGTTCTGCCGGATCGAGGCCTCGTTGAGCGAGCCGGTCTGCGAGGCGGTGTAGCCGATGACCACGGTTCTGGTTACTGCCTGCGGGGCAGCGGTGGGCGCCGGCGTGGCCGGCGGGGCACAGGCAACCAGGACCATGGCCACAATAGCAAGTGCGCTCAGCGCGTAGAAATAGCGGGTTTTCATTGCGAAATCCTCCTCCAATTCGAGAAAAAGGAACCGTGAAAGGGTAGTATCCGATTGCTTACAGGTATGCTGGTATTTACGGAAATGTCCTCCTTCCTCACCGACGACGGACGGACTCGCTGCACAACCATACCCCAGCCGGCCTCCGGAATGGGCACATAGGAGCGCAGCCACTCGCTGCTATCCGGCGCTGCCCCCACGGCCGGCCCGGTGGCCCCGCCCAGCACGGCTGTCACCACTCCGTCCTGCCAGCCGCTCCAGTCGGGCAGCGGTCGCCCGGCTGGCCCTTCCGGCGCCCCGGTATGCAGGGCGAGCAACGGGTCGGCGCCCTGCATGGCCCCTCGCAGGTCGGGGTGAGCGATCACCTGACCGGCAGAGTCCACCACGGTGACAGTCGAAGTACTCCCGGAAGGAGAAGTCCACGCCCACCGTGCTGGTGGGGCCTTCCGGATACCTACCCATGCCGGAATTATAACCAACTTGTTCGGCAGCACAAAGTCAACTACCATACCTGTATCAAGGCTGGTCTCCCGGCCTCCAGATGACCGATTCGTGGTGACCAGCTACCAGGATTGGATACCGGAATGAGATGACCAGAGACCTGCATCTTTCTTACGACCGAGAGGATGATGCGTTGTACATTGCCTTTGACAAGGGGCGGGAGGCGACCAGCATCTCGCTAAACGACAATGTCATCCTGCGCTTTGACCCCGCCACGCGCGAGGCGGTGGGCCTGACACTGCTGGACTTCTCTCGGATCAGCGCCGGCGAAGCCCTACCGCTGGTTCGGCTGAAGCTGCTGCCCGACGAACTGCGCCAGATCGTCTGGCAAATCATAACGCGACCGCCGATCAGCGCGTATCTGCGAATCACCGGCCGCAGGGAGCCGGCAGGGGTGCTCCGAGAGCGCGTGTCGGTGGCTGAGCTGGTGGCGGCAGGGTAAGCATGATATGCCCGCGCCCTACAGGCCGGCCATGCCCTCGATAATGCGCGCGGTGTGCTTTGTGCCGGTCAGGAAGTGCTCGATCACCATGTTCTCATTGGGGGCATGGGCCTGGCCTCCGGGGTAACCCACGCCGGCGGTAGCCACCGGCAGCTTGAGTTCCTCAATGAAGGGCGAGTTGGGGCCGGAGCCGCCGACCATGGGCACGATCTGCTGTTCCACCCCGTACACCCCGGCGGCGGCCTTCACCACCATCTGCACAAATGGATCGTCCGGATCGGTGCGGGCCGGCGGCTCGCCGCCGAGATATTTGATCTGCACGTCGGAGAATCCCTGGGCGTCGAGGTGGGCGCGTAGCCGGCGCAGCACGTCTTCCGGGCGCTGGTCGGGCACCAGCCGGAAGTCCACTTTGGCGCTGGCGCGGGCCGGGAGCACAGTTTTGGAGCCAGGCCCCTGATAGCCGGCAGTCAGGCCGCAAATGGTGCAGGTGGGCACGAACACCTCCTCGCGGCGCAGTTCAACCCCGCCCTCAAGGCCCTTCAGGAAATGGGTCAGTCCGTAGCGTTGCTTGAGGTCGGCGGCGGGATCCGGCAGCGCAGCCAGCAACTGCAGGTCGCGGGCAGTCGGCTGGCGCACCTCGTCGTAGTGGCCGGGGATGCGGATGCGCTCATCCGGCCCCTTGAGGCCGGCCAGCGCCCACGCCAGGCGCCAGGCGGCGTTGGGGAAGATCGAACCGCCCAACCCGGAGTGGGCGTCCTGCGAGGCGGTCTCCACCGAGAGTTCCACGTAGCAAATGCCGCGCATGCCCAGATACTGCATGGGCCGGCCCTCGTGATTCACCCCGCCGAACTCCCAGATGCAGGCGTCGGCGGCCAGCTTCTCCCGGTTTTCGTGGATGAAAATGGGGACATGGGCGCTGCTGGTTTCCTCCTCGCCCTCGATCACAAACTTGAGGCCGCAGGGCAGTTCCCCGTCGTGGGCGGCCAGCACCGCGTCAATAGCCGAAAGCCGGCACTGGATGTGGCCCTTGTCGTCGCTCACGCCGCGAGCATACAGCTTGCCGTCGCGCAGCGTGGCTTCGAAGGGCGGGGATTCCCATAGTTCCAGCGGCTCGGGCGGCTGCACGTCGTAATGGTTGTAGAAGAGCAGGGTCTTGCTGCTCCTGCCGGCCCGCTCGGCGAACACAATCGGGTGGCCGGGGGTGGGATGGATTTCGGCGGTGAAGTCGCGCTGGCGCAGCATCTCTGCCACGAACTCGGCGCCCTGTTGCATGGGCGGGCCGCCGTGGGCCGACACGGTGGGGATGGCGCACAGGGCCGATAGCTCGGCCAGTGAGCGGTCGAGGTGCGAGTCAATGTGGCCGTCAATCTTGCGGTCAACTTGCGAGGTGTGGGATACCACAGCAATGTCCTTTCGATCAATTCAGAGGCTTTCGTAGTCAATGTACTCTTTGCGACGCACGCGCAAAATGATGATAACCTTCGACTCCTCATCCACTTCGTACGCAATGCGCCAGTTTCTGGCCAGCCAGAGACGGTATATGTCTGGCCTGTCGCGCAGTTCCTTTGCGCGCGGCGGTCTCGGATCGCGCGCCAGGCCATCAATCAGCGACACCGCCTGCGCGCGCACATAGCCTGGCAGAGACCTGATCTCTTTTTGAGCCGCGGGGGAGATCTTAATCCAGTAGCTCACCGGCCGCCTCAGCCTTGTTCATTTCGGCCTTGAAATCTACCCAATCGTCCCACCCTTGCGGATCCGCATGATACTGCTGGCTCATGGTCAGGGCTTCGACGAGCAGATCTGCGTCACCCTGTGGGTCGTCAGGCCCCTCGTGTTCCCAGTCTCCAGGGGCCTCAGGGCGCGGCCTGCGCAACAGTTGCGTAAGTTCCTCGTGGACTGCGTCTCGCACTACGCGATGGAGAAGCGATTCAAGGTCGGTCAGGCTGATAGTGGTGACGGTTTGCGGTTGGGCTGTGCTCATGATGGCAACTCCGGATATGTGAGATTATGCCGCCCTCACCACGCTGCCGCAATACTCACACTCCGCGGTGCGCTCGTCCAGCCACTCCACCTCGTCCGGGTGGAGGGGGCTGCCGCACTGCGGGCAGTGGGCCGGCAGGTTGCCGGTTCGGCGTTGAACGTTGCGAAGTCCCCGCAGGGGGGAACGTTGCAACGTTGGAACGTTCAACCCCGGAAGGGCGGCGAGGCGCTGATCGGCCTCCGCTTGCAGGGCGTCGGCCTGGGCGGTGAAGCTGCGGGCGCGCAGCTCCTGCACGGCGCGCGGCAGCAATTGCGCTGCCCGGCCGGGCATCCCGGCCCCCACAAAGCCGGCCAGCGCCTGGCGGGTGCGGGCCGCAGCGCCCGCCCCGTCGCCGGCCTCCAGCAGCGCGCGACCGGCCTGCAGGTTCAGTTGTGCGGCCCGGCGGTGCATCCCGTGACCGGCGGCGAGATCGGCCAGCTCGGCGAAGGTGGCAGCGGCCGGCGCGAAGTCGCCGGCGGCCAGCGACTGGTTGGCCTGGGCCAGCGCCTGGCGGGCCTCCTCAAGCAGCGGGCCGCGCCGGGGGCCAAAGAAACCGCGGCGGCGGTTGAGCGGGCCGAGCAGCCCCGGCCCGCGTCGGCGTCGAAATGCCATGGGGATCCTCCTGTGAAAGGCTACCCCGATATTGTAGCCGGAGGGGGCAAGATGTCAAACCGTGGGCGGGGAGGTCCTTTGCGGCGGAACTGCGGGGCATGTGGATGCCCCGCCTACAGCCAGGGGCGGTCATTCCCACGTGCGGGAGTCGTGCAGGGGCGGGGCGTCGGGGGGCAGGGCCTCGGGCGAGACCAGTTCCACTGTGAGCTGGAATTTGATGGCCTCACGCGCGGAGCGGGTCAGGCGCTCGGGCAGGCCGGCAGGGTCAGCGCCGGGGGCGGGCAGCACCAGCAGGGTGAGGAAATCCTTGTGTTCGCGGCGGGTGACCAGGGCCTGCCAGCGCGCCACTTCGGGGAAGCGCGCCAGCCACCCCCCCACCTGGCGGGGGTGCAGAAACATGCCGCGCACCTTCACCGCGTCGCCCACGCGCCCCTGCCAGCCCATCAATCGCGGGGTGGCGCGGCCACACGGGCAGGGGTCCGGGTTAAGGCTGGAGAGGTCGCCCAGGCCCAGTCGCACAAAGGCGTAGCCCGGGTCGAGCAGGGTGACCACGATCTCGCCGCTCTCGCCGGGCGGCAGGGGCTGGCCGCCGGTCAGGTCGCACACCTGCACCAGCACATCGTCGGGCACGTGCCAGCCGTCCTGCTGCTCGCACTCGTAGCCCAGGTTGCCGCACTCGGCGGCGCCGAAGCCCTGGCGCACCGTGATGCCGCGCCCGTTGAGATAGGCGCGCAGGGAGGGCGGCAGCGGCTCGGCGGTGACGAAAGCGCGCTGCAAGTGCAGCGGCAAGCCGAGTTGATCGCTCTTCTCCAGCAGGGCCTTGAGGTAAGAGGGCAGGCCAACGTAGCCGGTCACGCCCAGATCGTGCAGCGCGCGCACCTGCTGCTCCTGATTGCCCACGCCGCCGGGGATCACCACGCAGCCCACCGCCCACAGCCCCTCCTCGAACATCGCGCCCGCCGGGGTGAGGTGGTAGCCAAAGGCGTTCAGCGCCAGATCGCCGGGCCGGAAGCCGGCCGCGCGCAGGGCCGGCGCCCAGCGCCAGTGGTCCGGGCGGCGGGCCTCCGGGTCGTAGATCGGGCCGGGGGACTGGAAGACGCGCTTCAGTTCGCCGGGTTCGCAGGCCAGCAAGCCGCCAAAGGGCGGGTCGGCGGCCTGCAACTCCACCAGATCTTCCTTGCGGATGACCGGCAGGGCGCTCAGGCCGGCCGGGGAGGCCAGGTCCGCCGCGGTGAGGCCGGCGGCGCGCAGACGAGCAGCAAAGCCCGGGGCATGGGCGGCGAAGTGGGCCATCAGGGCCGGGAATTCCATGCAGGCCTCCTCAGGATAGCCAGCGCTTGCGGCGCTTGTAGTGTTTGACGTCGCGATAGGATTTGCGCTGGCCGACCTCGGTCAGGCCCAGGTAGAACTCGCGCACGTCGGCGTTTTCCTTCAAATCGGCGGGATAGCCCTCCAGCACAATACGCCCGTTTTCCATGATGTAGGCGTAGTCGGCCACCGTGAGAGTGAGGTTGGCGTTCTGCTCGACTAGCAGGATAGTGGTACTCTGCTCGCTGTTGATGCGTTTGATGATCTGGAAGATCTCGCGCACCAGCAGCGGGGCCAGGCCCAGCGAAGGCTCGTCCAGCATCATCAAGCGGGGCCGGGCCATCAGCGCGCGGCCGATGGCCAGCATCTGCTGCTCGCCGCCGGAGAGAAAGCCGGCAGTCTGGCGGCGGCGTTCCTTCAGGCGGGGGAAGTAGCCGTATACCAGTTCCACGTCGGCGCTCAGCCTGGCCCGATCGCGGCGGGTGTAGCCGCCGGCAGCCAGGTTTTCTTCCACCGTGAGGTGCTCGAACACGCGCCGGCCTTCCAGCACCTGAAAGATGCCCATGCGCACGATCTCTTCCGCGTCGCGGTTGTGGATGGACTTACCCAGGAACTCGATGGCGCCGTCGGTAACCTCGCCGTCCTCCGGCTTGAGCAGGCCGGAGATGGCCTTGAGGGTGGTGGACTTGCCCGCGCCGTTGGAGCCGAGCAGGCCCACGATCTTGCCCTGCGGCACCTGCAACGACATGCCCTTGAGGACCAGAATGACGTCGTTGTAGATCACTTCGACGTTGTTGAGGGTGAGCATGGGCGCGGTTCCCGGACGTCCCTCCCCCCGGCCTCTGCAGCCCCCTGCCCTCCCCGCGCGGAGGCGGGCAGGGAAGCAGGGGCCGGGAGGGGGAAGGTGAGATGGGTTACGGAGCAGTGATGAAGTCGCTGACCTGCTCCCACTTGCCGTTCTTAACCTGGAACAGCCGCAGGGATTTGTTGCCCTTGTGGCTGCTGGCCGTGAAGCCTATGGGGGAAGTCATGCCGCCGGTATCGAAGTTCTGCAGGCTCTCCAGCCCGGCGCGCACGTTCTCGCCGGTGACCGGCTTGCCCTGCTCCAGCGTCAGCCGGATGCCCTCTGCCATAGTCGCCATGGTCCACCAGCCCTGGCTGTAGTGCAGGCCCTTCTCGGCCAGGCTGGAGCCTTTGGACGTGAGGAACTTGTCCGGGTCGTCATGACCACCGACCGGGGAGCCGGGCGGGGTGAAGGGCAGCGTGCTCTCTTCCTCCTTCTCTCTTTAATGGTGGCAGCCCTTCCGGCGAGGGGGGAACCTGTGGTCCCCTCTGCGGCCCGGATGGGCTGCCTGTGACGCAGGCCGGACTGGCGGCCTAACCAAACAGTCGCGGCTGGTGCGGGGCGCTGGAGCGAAAGTCTAACACCTCCACGCCTCCGCTGCTCAGCAGTGCGCTGAGGGTGTTCGGGTCTGCTCCCTTTTCTTTGATGGTCACCTCCCTGTTTCCGCTCTGGCTGACGTGCGAGGTGGTGACGGCAATGATATTGCCGCCGGCCTCGGCGATGCGTGCCGTAGTTCGGGCCAGCTCGCCCACCCGGTCGGGCAGGCGCAGCATCAGCCGGTGGCCGCTCTCGTCGCCGCCCAGCACTTCTACCAGCAGCCTGAAAATATCGGTTTCGGTAATAATGCCTACCAGCGCCTCGCCCTCCATCACCGGCAGGCAGCCGATCCTGCGTTCCACCATGATGCGGGCGGCGTCTTCCATCGGGCAATCGCCCTGCACCGTCACCACCGGGTGAGTCATAATCTGGTCCAGCGTGAGGCGCGCCAGCAAGGAATGGATCTCGTAGATGCTCAGGGTGGTGGCCGGCGAGGGCCGGGTGGAGAGCAGGTCCTTCTCCACCACGATTCCGACCAGCCGGTTGCGCGCTACTACCGGCAGGCGGCGCAGCTTGTTGCGGCGCATCAGTTCCACCGCCTGCGGGTGGGTGGTTTCGGGGGTGGCGGTGAAAGGGTTGCGGGTCATGTGAGTGCGGACTAACATGCTTTTCCTCCCTTGTTCAGTAGCTGAAAGGCCACAGGCGAAAATAGTCTTTGATGTTGCTCCAGATTTTGCGCAAGCCTTCCGGCTCGAAAATCAAGAACAGGATGATGACCAGCCCGAAGGCGGCCTGCTGGATGAAGGGCAGAATGGCATCAATGAACGGCAGGCTGGATTTGACCGCCCGCCCCAGATTGGTGAGCACAGCCGGAAGCAGGGTCATAAAGGTGGCGCCGAAAAACGAGCCGGACACCGAACCCAGCCCGCCGATGATGATCATGGCCAGGTACAGCACCGAGACATCTATGGTGAAGCGCTCCCAGGTGACGATGTTGCGATAGTGCGCGGTGAGCGCGCCGGCCAGCCCGACAAAGAAGGACGATACTGCGAACGCCAGCAACTTGTAGCGAAACAGGTTCACCCCCATCACCGAGGCGGCAATGTCTTGATCGCGGATGGCGACAAACGCCCGGCCCCAGTGGGTGCGGAACAGGTTGACGGTCGCCAGCGCAGTCAGGCCGGCGCTGCCCCAGATCACCCAGTAGAAGTTGAAATCGCTGTTCATGGTCAGGCCGAACAGGGTGGGGTTGGGCACCACCAGCGCCTCCACCCCGCCGGTCAGCGCCGACCAGTGGGTGACGGTCCACAGGATAATCTCCTGCGCGGCCAGGGTGGCAATGGCCAGATACAGCCCCTTGAGCCGCAGGGAGGGGATGCCAAAGATAGCGCCCACCAGCGCGGTAAACAGGCAGGCCGCCACGGTAGAGGTGTACCACGGCAGGCCGAAGCGCGCGGTGAGGATGCCGGCAGCGTAGGCGCCCACTGCCATAAAACCGCCCTGCCCCAGGCTGATCTGACCGGTATAGCCCACCAGAATATTCAGGCCAATGGCGCCCACGGTGGCAATGCCCACCTGATTGGCCAGGGTGAGCGTGTAGCGGTTGGCGAAAAAGGGGAAGATGCCCATCCCCAGCAGCAGTAACACAATGCGGACTTTCTGCGCGTGGGTGCGGCGCAGAGCCATGTCGGCCTGGTAGGTGGCGTGAAAGATGCCGGATTCCATCGCGCTACACTCGCTCTATAATGGGCTGGCCGAACAACCCGTACGGTCGCACCATCAGGATGACAATCAGCACCACAAAGGCCGCGACCTGATTCAGACCCTGGCCGATGTAGCCGCCGGTGTATGCTTCCAGCAGGCCGATGAGCAGGCCGCCCACAATCGCCCCCGGGATCGAATCCAGCCCGCCGAGAATCACCACCGGGAAGACGCGCAGGCCGAAGCCGCTCAGCCCCCCGCTCACCCCCACAATGTTGGCGATCAGCGCCCCGGCAATGGCCGCGGTGACGGCAGCGATGGACCACGCCCAGGCGAAGATCTTCTTCACGCTGATGCCCATGCTCAGCGCGGCCTGCTGATCGTCGGCCACCGCGCGCATGGCCACACCCTCGCGGGAGCGGCGGAAGAACAGGGTGAACACCCCCAGCAACAACACGGCAATGGCGATGGCCCACAGCCGGTCGCCGCCCACCGTGGCGCCCAGAATTTGCACCGGCTGGCTGGGGATGAAGGGCGGAAAGGCGCGCGGCAAGTTGCCCCAGATGGTGCTGATCAGCGCCCTGAGCAGGCTGCCCAGGCCAATGGTGACCATAATGACGGAAATGATCGGCTCGCCAATCATCGGGCGCAGCGCCAGGCGCTCCACCACCACGCCCAACCCGACGGCGGCCAGCACGGTGAGCGCCATGCCCAGCGGCCAGGCCAGCCCGAATTGGGCGATGGTGGCGTAGACCACATAGGCCCCCACCAGCAGAAACTCGCCCTGGGCAAAGTTGATCACGTCGCTGGACTTGTAGATCAGCACAAAGCCCAGCGCTGCCAGCGCCAGAATGGCGCCGTTGGTCAGGCCGGTCAGGCTCAGTTGGATGAAAAGCGACATTCAGTCCTTCCCGTTGAGGCTCTCAATCCGTAGCCGGGTTTGCAGGGTGGCGGTGCGCCCGTCCTGATACGTAAGGGTGGTCTGCACGTCCACGTGGGCGCTCTGGCTGTACAGGGCGGAGATCAGGTCGGCGTAGCGTTCGGCCACCAGGCGGCGGCGCACTTTGCGGGTGCGGGTCAGTTCGGCGTCGTCGGCGTCCAGCTCTTTGTGCAGCAGCAAAAAGCGGCGGATGCGGGCAGCGGGCGGCAGGTCGGCGTTGGCGCGCTCCACTTGCTCGCGCACCAACTGGTAGACCTCCGGCTTCTGCGCCAGATCGGTATAGGTGGTGTAGGCGATCTGCTGGTTTTCGGCCCACTTGCCCATGTTGCCAAAGTCAATGTTGACCAGTGCGCTGACAAACGGCCAGTCCCCGCCGAACACCACCGCTTCGCGCACATACGGGCTGAACTTGAGCTTGTTCTCGATAAACTGCGGGCTGAAGCGGGTGCCATCGTGCAGGGTCATCACGTCCTTCGCCCGGTCAATCACGATCAGGTGTCCGTCTTCGTCGAAGTAGCCGGCGTCCCCGGATCGCAGCCAGCCATCGTGCAAGGCCTCGGCGGTGGCCTGTGGGTTGCGGTAGTAGCTCTGCATGACGGACGGCGAGCACACCAGAATCTCGCCGTTCTCGTCAATCTTGATCTCGGTTTCCGGGATGGGGGTGCCCACGGTCTGGAACTTGATGTCGCCGTCGCGGTGCACCACCGAGATGCCGCCGGTTTCGGTCTGCCCGTAAATCTGCTTGAGGTTGATGCCCAGGGCGTGGAAGAAGCGGAAGACGTCCGGACCCAGCGCGGCGCCCCCGGTATAGGCCCGTTTGAGGTGTCGCAACCCCAGATGGTCCTTGATTTCCTGAAAGACCAGCCAATCGGCCAGAAAATAGGCCAGGCGCCGGCCGGCGGGCGCGGTTGCCTTGCGGAAGCGCAGGTCGGCCATGCGGTAGCCGACCTCCATGGCCCAGGCGTAGGTCCGCCGCTTGAGCCACGAACTGTCCTGCATCTTGACCTGCACCTGGCTGACCAGGTTCTCCCAGATGCGGGGCGGGCTGAACATGGCCTGCGGGCCAATTTCGCGCAGGTCGTGCTGCACGGTCTCCGGCTCCTCCGGGAAGTTGAGGGTGAAGCCAACCTGCAGGCCACAGGCCAGCGACATCATTTGCTCGCCGATCCAGGCCAGCGGCAAAAAAGAGACGAAGTTGTCCTGCGGCGCCATCGGGTCCACCTGCATCAGATTCCGGCCCATGCTCAACAGGTTGCGGTGGGTGAGGCTGGCCAGCCTGGGGTCGCCGGTGGTGCCGGAGGTGGTGGACAGGATGGCGATGTCGGAGGCGCGGCCCTGGGCCAGGCGCTGCTCGAACCAGCCGGGATGCTCCCGCTCGTATTCCCGTCCAAGCTGCTGCGCGTCGGTAAAGGAGCGCAGGAAGTCCTCGGTATAGTTGCGCAGTCCCTTCGGGTCAAAATAGATCACCCGGCGCACACGCTTGAGCGCCGCCCACATCTCCAGAATCTTGTCCACCTGCTCCTGATCTTCGACCACAATAAAGGAGACATCGGCGTGGTTGAAGATATAGACCATCTCGTTAACCACCGCATCTTGATACAGGCCGATGGAGCGCGCTCCGGCAGCCTGGGCGGCCAGTTCGGCAAACACGCACTCCGGGCGGTTGTCGCCGATGATGGCGATGGTCTCGTCCGGCTGCAGGCCGAGGCTGACCAGGCCCAGGCAGAAGTACTTGACGTGCTCCAGGTATTCGCGCCAGGTGATAGCCTGCCAGATGCCGTAGTTGCGCTCACGCAGAGCAGGCCGGTCCGGCGTGCGCTGTGCGTGTTCGAGCAAGTACTGGGGCAGGGTTTCAGCCATGGCGTGCCACCCCCTGTCGGGGATCTTCGACGACCGGGCTGAGCGCGGCGTCCTCGTCTTCGCCCAGGTAGGCCTGAATGACGTGCGGGTCGCGGCGAACCTCATCCGGCGCGCCGGCGGAAATTTGCTGCCCGAAGTTGAGCACCACGATGCGGTCGCTGATGTCCATCACCACGCCCATGTCGTGTTCGATGAGCACAATGGTCACGCCGTGCTCCTCGTTCACATCCAGAATAAAGCGGGCCATGTCCTCTTTTTCTTCGGCGTTCATGCCGGCCATCGGCTCGTCCAGCAGCAGGACCGCCGGCTGCAGGGCCAGCGCCCGGCCCATCTCCACCCGCTTTTGCAGGCCGTAGGCCAGCGAGCTGACCGTTTGATTGCGGATGGCTTTGATTTCCAGCAGGTCTATCACGTCCTCCACAAAGCGCCGGTAGCGGATCTGCTCGCGACGGGCCGGTCCCCAGTACAGCATGCCGAGCAGCAGGTTGGTGCGCATGTGGATGTGCGCGCCAGCCAGTAGATTCTCCAGCACGGTCATGTGGCGGAAAAGCTCGATGTTCTGGAAGGAGCGGGCCACGCCCAGCCGGGCGATCTGGTGCGGGCGCAGGCGGGTGAGGTCGTGCGCGCTGCCCCCTGCCGGGGAACTTCCATTGCTGTGGTACAGGATACGGCCGGCCTGCGGGCGATACAGCCCGCTGATGCAGTTGAGCAGGCTGGTCTTGCCGGCGCCGTTCGGCCCAATCACGGCCAGGATCTCACCCTGGCGCACGTCCATGCTGACGTTGAGCAGCGCGGTCACGCCGCCGAAGCGCAGGTTCAGGCTCTCGACCTCCAGTTGAGTCTGACCGGGCGCCAGCGAACTGCTGTTGAGGGTATGGGTAAAGCCGCGCAGCATGCGGACAGTGTATGGCGCGGGCGTTATGGAAACGTTATCGGAGGCGTTAAAACGGGCTGGTTCGGCCCGCGCAGGGGCATATCCGGGATGACCACCGCACCGCGCCGCTCGCCGGCCGCCTGGCCCTGCGCCTGGCGCAGCTCCTCCAACATCCCCAATTCCTCAAAGATGGTGGTGGCGCGGAAGTGGCAGTCCACCGCCCAGGCGATCTGCCCGGCGCGGTCATAGAGCTTGCGCAGGGCAAGATAGGTGCGGGCCAGCTCCGGGCGGGCGCGGATCTGGCGCAGAGCCTGCATGGACTCGATCAGGTTATTCTCGATCCGTGCCCAGTCCGGGGCCGGCTGGCGGCTGAGGATCTCGGCCAGCAGGCGCAAGCTCATGCCCACCAGCAGCCGGTTGGCGGCCTCGCGGCTCTCGCGCAGGGTCCGCTCGACCTCCGCGCGGGCCGCCGGAAGGTCCCCGGCCAGGCCGAGACACTCGGCCAGTTGCAGGCGCGGCAGGTAGTGGAACACGCGGTGATCGGTGGCCTCGGCCCACTCCAGGGCGCGGCGGAGCAGGGCCACGCCGGCCGCCGGCTGGCCGAGATGGCCGAGGGCCACGCCGCGCAGGCTGAGCAACATGAAGCCGGGCGGGGTGAGCGCCTCCGGCTCCGGCGGCTCGGGCGGTTCCGGGGCGGACTGGAGCACGTCCAGGCAGGCCTGCCAGTCGTGGAAGTCGGCGTGCACGAAGGCCAGTTGCATGCGGGCGAAGGCGATGGTTTCCCATGCGGCGCCGGCCTCCGCCAGGGCCAGGCCGCGCCGGGCGGCGGTCAGGGCACGCTCCCAGGCCCCCACGCGCGCATAGGCCACCCCCAGGTATCCCAGCACAATGGGCAGGTCGGCGGCCCGCTCCCCCGGCCGGGCCACCGCGGCCACAGGGCGAGATGGCATCTCGCCCCCAGAGGGCGCAGCCGCAGGGCCAGATTGCATCTCGCCCCCCACGCCGGGGGAAATGGCCTGGCCTTCCACGGTCTCGCCGTGCAGATTGATGTAGCGCAGAAAGTGGGCGATGGCGTCGTCAAACGCGGAGAGGGCCACGCTCACCCGGCCCAACATGCGCAGGGCGGCCAGAAGCAGAGGCCGGTCGCTCTGCTCCTCGGCCGCGCGCAACGCCCGCCGGGCATAATCGCCGGCGGCCTCCGGCCGGCCGCGCAGCCACAGGATTTGCGCCGAGTGGCGGAACACGCGCCCCATGCGGGCGGCGTCGCCCAGGCTGGCGGCCAGATATTCGGCCTCGCTCAGGATGTCCAGCGCCCGGCTGAGGTCGCCGGTGAAAGAATAGGCCTGGGCCAGTTGCAGGTTGAGGTCAATGCGCTCGCCGCGCTGGCGTGGACCGGGAAGCTGCCCGAGCAAACTGACCGCCTGCAAGCCAAACTGGCGGGCGTCGTGGTAGGCGCGCATCTGCAGGGCCTGCTCGCCGGCGCGGGTGAGATAGGGCAGCGCGCGCAGGGGCTGGTCGCTGCGGGCGTAGTGATAGGCCAGGGTGGAGGCGTCGGCGGGAGGGATGGCGGTTTCCAGCACGTCGGCCACCCGCCGGTGCAAGTATTCGCGGCGGGCGCGACTGAGGCCGGCGTACACAATCTGGCGAATGCGGTCGTGGCGAAAGTTGTAGCCGCGCGCTTCTTCGCTGGCCAGCCCGCGCTGCACCCATTCTTCGATGCTGCGCACCACCTCGGCCGGCGGGGCCTGGCTGATCTCTTCCAGCAGGGAGAGGGTGAAAGCCCGCCCGATGGCGGCCGCCGGCCCGAGCAGTTCCCGGCTGGCGTCGGTCAGCCGGTCCAGCCGGGCTTCGATCATGCGCTGCACGCCGGGAGGCACAGGCGCCGGTCCGCCGCCGGGCCAGTCGGCCCCGCCCTTGTCGCGGGTGTGCAGGGAGAGGCCGGTTTCGCGCAGGGTGCGCACGGTCTCGATCAAGAAGAAGGGGTTGCCCTCGGTCTCGGCGTACAGGCGGCGCAAAAAGATCGGGTCTTCCGGCAAGGAGGGGTGCAGGCGCTGAGCCAGGGCCAGGCATTGCTCCTGGGTCAGCCGCTGCAGGGCCAGCAGGGTGAGCAGGTTGCCCCGCTCCAGCAGGCGCAGCAGGCGCACCTGCTCGGCGGGCAGGTCTTCCAGCCGGCACAGGCCGATGAGCAGCAACGGGGCGCCGGGGGCGCGGCGGGCCAGCGCCGCCAGCAGTTCCCAGGTGGGGGCGTCTGCCCGGTGCAGGTCGTCCAGAATCACGTGCAGCGGGCGCGGGGTGGCGTACTGGCTGAGGCTGAGAAACAGGTCCTTGAGGGTCTCGCGCACCGGGGCGCCGGACTCCGACTCCCAGGGGTCGCCCCCCGCGCCGGCTGCGCCGGCCGGGCCGGCGGCGGGCAGGTAGGGAAAACGGCGGGCGAGGGCCGGCAAGAGCGGCGCGAGGCCGGCCAGCCACGGTGAGGGCGGGGTGAAGGCGGCCTCCGGAAGCAAGGCCGGGTTGGCCTCCCAGCCTTGCTGCAGGGCCTGGCGCACCGGCGCAAAGGGAGAAAGGCTCTCCAGCTCGTGGCAGGTGGCCTCCAGCAGGCTGAGCGCCGGGCGGTCGGCGGCATGGCGGGCCAGGTATTCCTGCATCAGCCGGGTCTTGCCGATGCCGGCCTCCCCGACGATCAGGATCAGCCGCCCGGCCCCGGCGCGGGCCTCTTGCAGGGCGCTCTCCAGCCGGGCCAGCTCGGCGCCGCGCCCGACGAAGGGCAGCGGGGTTTCGCCGGTAACGGTGGGGCCGGCAGGCGGGACGGCAGACGGCGGGGCGGGGGCCGGGCGGGGGCGGGCGGCGCGCGGGTCGGGAGCGGGCAGCCCGGGCTGGAAGGATCCGTTCTGGATGGCTTCGATCAGGGCGCGGGTTTCGGGCAGCGGGTCGGTTCCCAGCTCCACGGCCAGCGTTTTCACCAGAGTCTGGTAGCTCTGCACGGCGCGCGAGCGGTCGCCCAGGGTTGCGTGGAGGCGCCAGAGCCGGCGCTGGGCGGCCTCATCCAGTGGCTCGGCGGCGGCCCATCGTTGCGCGCAGGCCAGGGCTTCGGTGGCCCGTCCGGCAGCGTAGAGCGAGCGGCTCACGCGCTCCAGGGCCTCCAGAAACAGGCGGCGCAGGGCGGCGCGCTGCTCCGCGCACCAGTCGTCGTACAGGTCTTCCAGCAGATCGCCGCTGTAGAGCGCCAGGGCCGCCTGCGCTTCGGCCAGCCCGGCCTGCGGGCGCAGGCCCTGGCGGAAGGCCTCCACGTCCACCCACAGCGGGACGGCCGGGTTGATCTGCACGCTGGAACCGTCGGCCAGCAGCAGCCCCCTCCCGAAGGACACCGGGACAGGTGTGTCGGGGATCTTCGACGGGGCGCCGCGCTCCGCCGGCTCGAGCGCGGCGCGCAGGTGGTGCAGGTACTGGCGCAGGTTGCGGCGGGCGGCGGACTCGCTGGCGCGCGGCCAGAATTGAAAGGCCAGGTGTCGCCGGTCGTGGGCGCGGTCGCGGTGCAGCAGCAGGTAAGCCAGCAGCGAGCGGCGGGTGGGCGAGCCGATCTCCAGCAGGCGGCCCTGGGCGGTGACCACCCGGAGCGAGTGAAAGAGCGAGGCGCGTAGGACAATCATGGCAGGTGGGGCGGCGATGGTAGTATTGTAGGCGCTCGGGGGCGGGAGTCAACTGGCGGGGCGCGGGGTATCGGGATGCCCCGCCTGCGCGCAGCGCGGGGTAG